>JAPONU010000236.1 GCA_026713745.1 bacterium | reverse complement strand
TCGCTGTCGCACCCCCTCCGCACAATACTGCTCATGCCCACCACAGAGCGAGTTGCCCGACGTTCTCGCCGAGCGGACGTAGTCTTGGCGAGATGCCTGCCATTTGCTCCCGAGAAACAAGGGTGTCCGAGCATGGCTGAGTCCTCCGACCAACATCCGGAGCGCGGCAGGGCTCAGTCACGTCGGCCGATGGTGATGGATATCAAGGGCAACAAGGGGAGCGTCTTCTACCGCGCGCACTCGTACCACACGAAGGTGCCGGTCGAGGGTCTTGTCCAGCTGATCGAGCACTTCACCGACCCCGGCGATGTCGTGGTCGACCCATTCTGCGGATCAGGCCAGACGGGTGTCGCCGCCTTACTGACTGGCCGGCACGCTGTTCTGTCCGATCTCTCTCCGGCAGCGGTGCACATTGCGCGCGGATACACGGCGCGAGTAGATCCCGATCGCTTCAGGACGGCGGCTTCCGCGCTCCTTGTCGTGCTCGGACCGCTCGAACGGGAGCTGTACGGCACCCCCGAGGGCCGCATTGAGTACACCGTCTGGTCCGACGTCTACCGGTGCTCGACATGCAGGCGTGAGGTCCTATTCTGGGACGCGGCTGTCGACCAGGATACGGGGGCCGTGCAGAACACGCTGTCGTGCCCGGCTGGCCACGGACCTCTCAGGAAAACAGATCTCCAATGGCTGAGCACCCGGCCGGTGCAGGAGAACATCAGCGTTGACGGGCAACGAACTCGACTTGTGCGAGCGATCGGGGTAGCGGACAAGGATCGCGGAGTCGATAGAGCCGCCATTCCGCATTGGTATCCGACCACTCCTTGGGAACGGTGGCGGGAGATGTGGCGAGCTCAGCACGAGGTTCAAGGAATCGCGACCTCGGCAGACTTCTTTACAACACGCAACCTGTATGCGCTCTCGGCACTGTGGGACGCAATCGGACGAGTCGACGACGAGTCGATCCGTGCGGGCCTTCGCTTCGCTTTTACCGCGACCATCAATCGTGCCTCACGTCGCTACCAATGGCACCCGACGAGACCGACCAACGTCCTTTCATCGACGATGTACTTGGCATCATTGAACTACGAATTCAACGTATTCAGTCTGTTCCGTCGGAAACTAGCAACGATCACCAAACTATACCAGCAAACCGGGGAGTCATCCGGCTCATGTGAGGTGCACCTCGGTTCCGCCGAGCGGCTCGCTTGGATGGCCGATTGCAGCGCGGACTACGTCTTCGCTGATCCGCCATTCGGCTCCAACATCTACTACGGCGACTCATCCTTCCTCTGGGAAGCCTGGCTGGGCGAACAGACCGACGTTGCGGCGGAGACCGTGGTGAACAAGCGGCTAACCGACCGGATGGGCGGAACGAATCTCAACGACTACGAGAAGTCGATGAGCCGGGCGATGCGGGAGATTCGTCGTGTTATGTGCGACAGTGCGTGGGCTTCGCTGCAGTTCCATAACTCCGATGATGCGGTCTGGTCAACTATCCAGAGCGCTGTCGACTCAGCAGGGCTTTCCGTGGAAGCCGCTGTCGTGATGGACAAGGGACAGTCTTCATTCAAGGGGCTCCGGCATGAGCGCCGGGGCGAGAAGGTCGCAAGCTTCGACCTCGTGATGCATCTTGCCCCGGGAGCCTGCGGCAGGGACAATGCCCAACGCCGTGACGTTCCCCGAGCCGAGATCGAGAGGGAACTAATGGAGCACGTCGCAAAAGAGTCGGCATCGCGTCGCACTACTCCTTGGCTCCACTCGCAGGTGATGCGTCACCTGCTCGCCGCCGATGCATCGCCGGCAGGCTGGAGCTTCGGCGCCGTCGAATCTCTGTGCGGCGAACTATTCGAAAGGAGAGGCAACACATGGCACCTACCGGCCACGAGCGCATAGCCAGAGCGTCGTTGGCTGCTCGTCGGCCGCTGCCTGAGTACGTCGTCGGCTCAAAGGGTGGGCCGTGGTACACGTCACACACCTATCCCACCAAAGTTCCGCCCGAGACGATCATTCCCTTCATCGAGGCTTCGACGGAGCCGGCCGGCGTGGTTGCCGACCCCTTCTGCGGATCCGGCATGACGGGAGTTGCCGCACTGCTCGTGGGCCGACAAGCAGCCCTGTCAGACCTGTCGCCCGGCGCCGTGCACCTCGCCCGGAATCACACGAGGCGCGTTTCCCCCGAGCTGCTCACCGACGCTGTTGCTTCACTCGACCGATCGTGGATGCGCCGTACCGAGCGCGACCTCTACTGGTCGTCGGTCAGCACCGATGACGGGGTGATTTGTGGACTGGGGCGCCATACGGTCTGGTCGGAGGTGTACGAGTGCCCGTCGTGCGAATCGGCGGTCGTACTCTGGGATGCAACCGCGCCTGACCGTCCCCTGCCACGCAGGATCCGGTGCCACAGCTGCAGGCGTTCGTTCGATCGGACTCGCGGTGCGGCGATCGCATCCGTGCCCCGGAGGATGACGGTCGCTCCGGAGTCAGGCGGCAAACTGGTCCACGGCGAACCGACCGCGAGCACACTCCACCGGATCGACGAGGTCCGGCGGCGCCCGGTCACTTTCTGGATGCCGACCACGCCTATTGACCCTTCCCGCGAGATGTATATCCGCTCCGCACTGCACCTCCGTGGTGTACGGACGGTCGCCGACATGTTCAGTCGTCGGCCGGCTCTGGCACTGTCCCGGCTCTGGTACGAGATCAGCTTGGTCGAGAACATGGCCGTTCGGGAGGCACTGCAGTTCGCGTTCACCAACACCGCGTGGCACGCCAGCCGCATGCGGCGCTACAACGCCCGAGGCGGTCAACGTCCCCTCACGGGCACCCTGTTTATCCCGCAACTTGTCTCCGAACCCAACGTCTTCGAGGTGTTCCGCCACCAAGTCCGTCAGGTGTGCCGGCTGTACGACGTACTACCGGATGGCGACGTCGAAGTGAACCAGTCATCGGCAACCGATCTGCGTTGGCTCGCCGACGGTTCTGCCGACTATGTATTCACCGACCCGCCGTTCGGTAACAACATCCACTACGCCGACTGCAACATCGTCTGGGAGACGTGGCTCGGGGATCCAACCGACAACGACCAAGAGATCGTCGTCAATAAGTCGCGGCGCGTGGAAGACGGAGGCAAGACGGTCAGCGACTACCAGAAACAGCTCACGGACTCGTTCCGTGAGGCGAAGCGCGTGGTAGCCACGGCCGGGCGCGTCTCCGTGGTATTCCATAACTCCGATGACGCAATTTGGACGGCCCTCCTGGAGGCTGTCGAGGATGCTGGCCTGCACCAGGCAGAGGTGGCGATACTTGACAAGGGTCAACGCAGTCAGAAGGGCTACAAAGCCAGGCTCGGAGAACTCGTTCCCTTCTATGACCTAGTGATGACCTTCAGCGCGACCGAGCGGGCTGGCCCTCGGCTCAATGGCTCGGGCGACATGGCGCTCGATGCCGTCACTTCACACCTCGAACGCCTCAACGGCAACACCTCACCGCAGCGCAGGCTCGAGTATCTCTACTCCGTCGCCGTGAGTGCAGTGATCGGCGGCGGTGCCAAACCGGTCGGCTTGTCGCTCCGCGCGTTCGAAGATCTCTGCAACAATCACTTCGAACGGATTGGTGACGCGTTTTTCTTGTAGATCGTCGGTGAGACCAGGAGTACGGCATTGACCGATCGACTCTCGAAGGCGGAGCTTCACAAACGCTTCGTCGCGGCCGTCGGCCCTGCCGCGCTCGTCTCGGCTGGCACAGACTCCGCTGGTGAACTCGTGTTGGAACTTCGCCCTCCGCTACCCAACAACGTTCGGGTCTACATTTACAACGCGACGAACCCGCCCGGTGGTCGGTCGACGTCGGAACACAAGATCCAGCTCATCCTAACCGGCCAGATGAAAGGCGAGCGAGCCGACTTCGACTGGTCCGGAGTCGATATCTCTCTGCTCTGCGGCTACGTCCCAGAACACGATGTCTTCGTGTTCTGGGACGCCTCACTGCACGTCAGCTTCCCACACTCGAAGAATCTGCAGGTCCGAACGGACAACCTGCTGAGCGCAGCCGCGTCGGGGGTGCTTGTCTCCCAAGACCGTTCTCTGCGGACCGGGCCAGAGGTCGTGATCTGCGCCCCTCGCAACCTCGTGTCGGGCGCCATTGCCGAGCGAAGTGCAATTGGACGCGCCGGCTCAACAGGTGCAGGTCGGTCGGCAAACAGGGGACGGCCGTACGTGCGCCCTCCGCGCAGCCGCGCCGCGCCGTCGAGATCCCGCGTGTTCAGCGTCGATCCCGACGCCGTCGACCGAGGAACCGACGCGCACATGAAAGTCCAGGATGAACTCGCGGATGCTGTCTCAGCGCGTGGGTGGCAGCCGCTATCGCCGCGTGACTCCGATCCTCTCTTCGACATTGGATGGATCACGGCGGAAGCAGCGTGGATCACGGAGGTGAAGAGCCCGACCGCCACGAACGAGGAGCGACAGCTTCGACTGGGACTGGGACAGGTGCTCAGCTACGCGTATCTCGTCGATTGGGACGTGACGGTGAACCGGCCCGTGCTCGCCGTCGAGCGGAGGCCGTCGTCTTCGTACTGGTCCGATCTCTGCATGTCCCATGGTGTCGTTCTGTCGTGGCCGGACGCATTCGCCGAGCTATTGGACTCCTGTGTCTGATTCTGTGTCTGCTATTCGCCGCGCAGTCCGCGACCGCTCACGGGCTGTGGCAGAACCGAGGTTCACCCTGTTGACTTGACGGGTCCCGGTCAACCTTCCAGGGCAACATCCCCCAAAGAGCACAGCTACCGGACGATGCCGCTCTGGTCGATGAGTTCCTGGGTGCGGGCCAGGCCGCCGCCGAGGACATCGAAGTCGATGGTGTCCATGACATCGGCGACGTCGAGGGGAGTCAGCTCGTCGGGCGGCTGGACGCCGGCCGCCAGCGGGTACTCGCGGGTCTCGGAGGCGTAGAACTCCTGTGCCTGCCGCGTCAGCATGAACTCGACGAAGGCCTGCGCCGCGGTGGGCTGATCGGAGGTGGCCAGGATCGCCCCGGTGGTGACGATCAGCAGCGAGCCGATGTCGGTGGGAGCGAAGTTGTGGTTGATGCCCGGGGCTTCGGGGTCCTCGGCCAGGAAGCGCAGCAGGTAGTAGTGGTTGACGAGCCCCATGTCCACCTCGCCGCGCAGGACCGCGTCGACGATGGCGGAGTTCTTGGGATAGTTGGGCGAGTTGTTGGCCGCCATCCCTTCCAGCCAGGCGAGCGTGGCGTCGTCGCCGGACTGGAAGCGCATTGCCGTGATGAAGTCCTGGAAGGAACTGTTGGCCGGCGCCACGGCGACGCGGCCGACGTATGCCGGGTCGGTGAGGTCGAGCACCGAGTCGGGCAGATCAGCGGGATCGGTCAGGTTGGGGTTGTGGACGAGCACCCGCTGGCGCCCGCTGAAGCCGACCCACGTGCCGTCGCCGGCCTGGTAGAGGGCGTCCACGGCGTCGAGGACGCCGCCGGGGAGAGTCTGCAGGCGATCCTGCGTGGCGAGGTAGCCCATTGCGCCGGGGCTCTGGGAGATGAACACGTCGGCAGGTGTGGCATCGCCCTCGGTTTCGATCAGCAGCGCCAGGTCGGATGAGGAGCCGTACCGGACGTCCACGTCGATGCCGCTGGCTGCCTCGAACATCTCCACGAGCGGACCGATGAGGTCCTCGTTCCGCCCGGAATAGATGGTGATGGGATCGTCGGGTTCGGCGGGTGGGGCCGGCGCAGGCTCGGGTGGCGTGGGGGCGGGCTCGGGAGTCGGCACGGGGCTGGGCTCGGGAGGCGGCGCGGGGGCGGGCTCTACGGGCGGGGTGGGAGCCGGCGAGACGGTGCCGCCGGAGTCACCATCGGAGCCGCAGGCGGCGGCCGTCAGACTGAGGATGCCAACCACCGCTGCCAGGACGAGAGCGGGACCGGCGCGACGTGCGCCCCAGTGGCCGGATCTGGTCATGATGTCTCCTTCGATCTCCGGAGCCTCGCCGGACGACTCCGGGAGAGCTGTTAGGGAACCCTAACGAACCATCATGGATTAAGCAACCCTAACAACAGTCGGCGCGGCTGCGGCAGCTCCGGAGGCTTGGGTGGCCTCGGCGAACGGTCCCGGCGAACAGTCCCGGCGACCGATCCCGGGGTCACCCGCCGATCGCTGCGGCCGCCTCCTCCAGCGGCTCGGGCAGCGGCTCGCCGGTGATCACCGTGAGGCGCTGCGTGGCCCGGCTGAGCGCCACGTACAGCAGCCGCATCCCCGCGGTCGACTCTGCCGCGATGCGGCTCGGTTCGACCACCACGGCTGCGTCCACCTCCAGGCCCTTGAGGGTGCGCGCCGAGCAGACCGACACCTGCGTGCCGAGGGCGCGCCGTGCAGCCACCCCGTGGGGCACCCCTGCGGCGGCCAGCGCCCCGGACAGCTCGGTGACCTGCTCATCGGCGCAGACGACAGCCAGGTTCCCGGCCCCCACGTGCTGCAACTCGCTTCCCACGGCGGCCACGACGGCGCCGGCGAGCGCGTCGGGTTCTGCCCCCGGCAAGCGCACGATCCGGGGCGGCTCGCCGCCGGGGCGGGCGGCGCGCGGGGGCACCAGGTCCGCCATTTCCGGGGGCAGGCACGCCGCGGCGAACGTCATGATCGGCTGCGGGACGCGGTAGCCGATCGTCAACTCGGCGAAGTGCGGCGGCGCTTCCGGCGAGACGAGATCCGCGAGGGTGTCCCAGGAATCGTGCGCCCAGGCGCTCGTGGCCTGGGCGATGTCACCCACCAGCGTCAGCGAGCCGTTGAGCGAGCGGCGACCCACCATGCGCAGCTGCATGGGCGAGAGGTCCTGTGCCTCGTCCACCACGATGTGGCCGTAGGTGCGGATCCGACCGGCGGTGCCCCGCTTGCTCCGCGACCCCAGCAGCATGCGGGCCTCGTCGAGCAGCGGTACGTCGTCGGTGGTCCAGACCACATCGTCGGCGTGCGCCTGACGCGGGCGGAACAGGCCCTCGATCTCGGCGTCGCTCAGCACGCCGGCGCCGGCGGCGGCCAGCAGCGCCCTGCTGCCGAACAGGTCGTGCAGGAGGTGGGCAGGCGTGAGCCGCGGCCACATCCAGTCGAGGGCACGGCGCACGTCGGTGGTCTCGCCGTGCGCGGTGGCCAGCTCGGCTGCGTCGACGGGGCGCCGGGTGCTGCCTGCGAGCGCCTCGAAGAACGCCGAGGTCACGAGGCGGCGGCCGGCGTTGTGGGTGCGGGCACGGCGCCGGGCGCGTGCCACGATCGCCGCACTGGCCTCGGTCGACAGGCGCAGCCGCCGCAGTCCGTGATCCAGCACCAGGGGCTCCCGCAACCCACGCTGGCGGGTGCGTACGGCGCGGCGCAGGACCGCCGCCATGCGAGCGTCGCCCTTGGTCCGGGCGACCGGCTCGCTGTCGTGGCCGCCGACCGGCACATCCTCGAGCAGGTCGCCGAGCGTGCTCAACCGAACCCCGGCCTCGCCGAGAGAGGGCAGGATCTGCTCGACGTAGGTCAGGAATACGGGGTTGGGGCCGATCACCAGCACCCCCTGGCCGGCCAGCGGGAAGCGGTGGGTGTAGATGAGATAGGCGGCCCTGTGCAGCGCCACGACCGTCTTGCCGGTGCCGGGCCCGCCCTGGACGATGAGGACGCCCGGCAGCGGGGCGCGGATCACGTCGTCCTGCTCGGCCTGGATCGTGGCGGTGGCGTCGCCGAGACGCCCGGTGCGAGGAGCCTCGAGTGCGGCCAGCAGCGCAGACTTGCCCTGCGGCACGCCACCCCCATCCGGCGCCGGCGGCCCCGCGTCGCCGTCGCCGTCCAGCCCGCCCGCCAGGAAGTGCTCGTCGTCGAGCCCCAGCAGGCGGCTGCCGCGGCTGATGAACCGCCGGCGCCGCGCAAGGCCCAGCGGCCGGCGACCGGTGGCCCGGAAGAACGGCTCGGCGACCGGGGCGCGCCAGTCGCACACGACGGAGGCCTGGTCCTCGTCCCACACCCCGATCCGGCCGACGTAGAACGTCTCCGGGCCGTCGCCGTCGCCGTCGCCTGCGGTGTCGATCCGCCCGAAGCACAACGAGCGGTCCCCCAGTTCGAGCTGCCCGAGACGCTGGAACACCCGATGTTCCAGCACATCGCGCTCGAATCGGGCTGCATGGGTGCCACTGCGTCCGGCGGCCACCCGATCCCAGAACTCCCGGACGCGCCGCCGGGTCGCCTCCAGGCAGGCATGGGCACGGTCGACGTAGGCCTGCTCGGCCTCCAGCTCCGACATCGGGACGCCGATCTCGCTCGCGGGGGACAAGAAAACAACCCTAGCGAGTCCTCGACCGGCCAGCCCAACAACCGAGGGAGGGGACGCCGGGGGGCGGCCGGCGGATCGATTTCGCCAGACGATCCCGCCGACGGCCACCGGCGGCCCCGACCGGCCAGCCCAACAACCGAGGGAGGGGACGCCGGGGGGCGGCCGGCGGATCGATTTCGCCAGACGATCCCGCCGGCGGCCACCGGCGGCCCCGACCGGCCAGTCGTAAACCCCGGGCCGGCGGGGGCCGGTGCGGGGGGCGTCGGTAGGGTGACCGGCGTGGTGGCGACGCTTGCGGACTCCTGCTTCCTGAGGGCCTGCCACGGGCTGCCGACCGATACGACGCCGGTTTGGTTCATGCGCCAGGCGGGCCGCTCGCTGCCCGAGTACCACCGGGCCCGCGCCGGCACGACGCTCCTGGAGGCCGTGGCACGTCCCGACCTGGTCACCGAACTGACCCTGCAGCCGGTGCGCCGCTACGGGGTCGACGCGGCGGTGCTGTTCTCCGACATCGTCGTGCCGCTGGAGGCGATCGGCTTCGGGGTGGACATCGTGGCCGGTTTGGGCCCGGTGATGGAACGCCCGTTCGCCGGCCGCGCCGACCTCGACCGGTTGCGCCCTCCCGACGGCGAGGACCTGGCACATGTGACGGCGGCGATCCGCCAGCTGGTCGGCGAGCTGGACGTGCCGCTCATCGGCTTCGCCGGGGCGCCGTTCACCCTCGCCAGTTACCTGGTTGAAGGCGGCCCCAGCCGGCACCACCCGCGCACCAAGGCCATGATGCTCGGCGACACCGCGCTGTGGGGTGACCTCGTCGATCGACTGGCGGAGGTGGCCATCGCCTCGCTGGGTGCCCAGGTGTCCGCCGGCGCCGCCGCCGTGCAGCTGTTCGACAGCTGGGCGGGGTGTCTGTCGCCGGACCATTACCGGCGCCACGCCGCGCCGGCGAGCCGCAGGGTGCTGGCGGCGGTGGCCGGGATGGGTGTGCCCGCCATCCACTTCGGCGTGGGAACCGGCGAGTTGCTGGAGGACATGGCGATCGGCACCGATGTGGTGGGCATCGATTGGCGGGTGCCGCTGGACGCCGCCCGGGCCCGGCTGGGCGCCGGCGTGGCGGTGCAGGGCAACCTGGACCCTGCCGCCTGCCTGGCGCCCTGGGAGATGGTGGCCGCCGAGGCCCGCGCCGTTCTGGCCGCCAACGCCGGGCGGCCGGGACACATCTTCAACCTGGGCCACGGCGTGCTGCCCGAGACCGACCCGGCGATCCTGGAGCGGCTGGTTCACCTGGTGCACGACGAGGGCCGCAGCGCCGAACCGTGACCCGCACCGGCCCCAAGCCGGGGCGCCGGCGCGACCCGCTGCGGATCTGCGTCGTGGGGGCAGGCATCAGCGGGCTGGCCGCCGCCTGGGAGGTCCACACCACCGCCCCGGACGCCGAACTCGTGGTGCTGGAGGCCGCCTCGCGGCCCGGCGGCGTCATCCGGACATCGCCGTTCGCCGGGCTGGTCACCGACGAGGCGGCTGACGCCTTCCTGGCCCGGGTCGACGACGGCACCCGCCTCTGCGCCGAGTTGGGACTGACCGACGACCTCGTGGCGCCCGCCACCACCCGAGCCTTCGTCCACCTCGACGGAAGGCTCGTCCCATTCCCCCGGTCGCAGTTCCTCGGTGTCCCGCTGGAACCCGAGAACGTCGACTCGGGGTTGCTGTCCCCGGCCGGCCGGGCGGCGCTGGCGGCCGATCTGGCCCGTCCCGCAGTCGCGCCGGAACGACGCGACACGGGTGACCAGCCCGATCCCACCATCGCACAGGCAGAGATCGGGCACCCGGAGAGGGCCACGACCGGCACGGACTGCACGGTCGGGGAGCTGATCCGAGCCCGGCTGGGCGACGAGGTGCTGGAACGCCTCGTGGGTCCGCTGGTGGGGTCGATTCACGCGGGCGACTGCGACCGGCTGAGCCTCCGGGCCGCCGCGCCGGCGCTGGCGGAGGCCGCCCGGCGCGACACCAGCCTCATCCGGGCATTGCGGGATCGCAGCACCGCGGGCCGCGACGGCGGGGCGCCGCCCGAACCGGTCTTCTGGGGACTCCGGGGCGGGATGGAGACGCTGATCACTGCGCTGGTCGAGCGCTTGTCGCCGGCCCTGGCGCTCGACGAGCCGGCCCTGGCGCTGGAAGTGCGGCCCGACGACGCCGGCCGGGAAGTGATCCGAGCGGTGCGGACCCCGGAGAGATCCATCCCCTGTGACGCCGTCGTGCTGGCTGTCGCGGCAACGCAGGCGGCGCGGCTGATCGCCCCCTTGGCGCCGGACACGGCAGCTCTCCTGGCGGCGACGGGGACCGCCTCGGTGGCCATCGTCACACTGGCCTACGAGCCTTCGGCGGTGCCCGGTGCCGCCGAGGGCAGCGGTTTCCTGGTGCCGGCCACGTCGAACCTGGCGATTACCGCCTGCTCGTGGGCCTCGACGAAGTGGGCGCACCTCGGCGGGCCGGGCTCCACCCCCGCTGTGCTGCGCGTCTCGCTGGGACGCCACACCGACGACGCAATCGTCACCGAATCCGACGAGACGCTCGTCGCCGCCGCCCGGGCGGGCCTGGCGGCGGTGATGGGAATCTCCGCCGCGCCGACGGCGACACGGGTCTCGCGCTGGCCGGGCGCCTTCCCCCAGTACTCGGTCGGGCACCTGCAGCGGACCGCCACGGTGGAGGACACGCTGAGGCCGGCGGGCGTGCTCTGTGCCGGATCCTCCTACCACGGCATCGGCATCCCCGCCTGCATCGCCAGCGGCCGCCGGGCGGCGCGGAGCGCACTCAGCGTTGCGCGGGACGAGTCGCGGCCGTGAGTGCCGAGCAGTCTCGCCCCGGACCCGGATCTCCGAGCCGGACGTCCCCGCGGCGCTTCGATCCTGGGGGGCCCGGCGCCGGCATCGCGCTGGGCTGTGTTGCCGCCGGCGCCCTGATCTGCTTCTCGATGCCGCCTTGGGGATTCTGGCCCCTGGCGCCGCTGGGGATCGCCGCCCTGGACCGGCTGCTGGCCGGAGCACCGATGACCGTCCGGCTGCGGCGCGGCTGGCTCGTCTCGGTCGCCTGGCTGCTGGGAGCCACGATCTGGATGTGGGACTTCTCCCCCGCCGGCTACCTGGCGGCGAACCTCATCTACTCGCTCTTCTACTGTGCCGGCTGCGCACTGGCGCCCCCCGACCGGGGTCGCCGGCCGGCCCTGGTGGGTTGGATGGTGCTGATCGGCTATCTGCGCTGGCGCTGGCCGTTCGGAGGTGTGCCTCTGGCGACGCTGGCCCACAGCCAGGCCGACGCGCCCCTGGCGGCTACCGCACGCCTGGGCGGGCCGCTGACGGTCGTGGCCCTGGTTGCGGTGGCGGGCGTGACGCTGTCACTGCTGGCCGAGCGGCGCTGGCGGGGGGCGCTGGCGGGGGCCTCCCTGATCGCTCTGGCGCTGGCGCTCGCCGCCGACGCGCCGCGGGGGCGAGACATCGGGTCGCTGAAGGTGGCGCTGGTGCAGGGCGGCGGTCCGCAGCGCACCCGGGCGGTGGGCACCGACTTCGCGGTGGTGATGCAGCGCCACCTCGACGCCACGGCCACCATCGCCGAGCCGGTCGACCTGATCGTGTGGCCCGAGAACGTCGTCAACGTGGACGGCCGGCTCGTCGACAGCCCCCAACTCCGGCAGCTCGCCGACGTCGCCGGCCACCATGGGGCATGGTTCGTCCCCGGTGTGGTGGAGGACGGCGAGCCCGGCGAGTTCCTGAACTTCGCGGTGGCTCTGTCCCCCACCGGCGAGCTCACCGACCGCTACGACAAGGTGCGGCGCGTGCCCTTCGGCGAGTACGTGCCGCTGCGCCCGCTGTTCGAGCAGGTTGCGGGCGGGATCCTGCCGTCGAAGGATGCCCGAGCCGGCACCGGACCTGCGGTGCTGGACACCGGCGTCGGCCGCCTCGGTGTGCTGATCTCCTGGGAGATCTTCTTCGAGGACCGCGCCCGCGACGCCATCGGCAACGGGGGCACCGTGCTGCTGAACCCCACCAACGGTGCCTCCTACTGGCTCACCATCGTGCAGACCCAGCAGGTGGCCTCCTCGCAGCTACGGGCCATCGAGACGGGGCGCTGGGTGCTTCAGACCGCACCCACCGGATTCAGCGCGATCGTGAACCCCGACGGCGAGGTCCTGGCCCGCACGGGCGTCAGCGAGCAGAAGGTACTGATCTCCGAGGTCGCCAAGCGAACCGGGGAGACCTGGGCCCTGCGCGTCGGGCCGTGGCCACTGCTGGCACTGGCGGCGCTGGCGGTGGCCGCCGCCGGTACCGCCGCCCGGAGGAATCCCCCTCCACCGGTGGCGCTGATCGACACCGCGGACCGCCTCCGCCGCCCTTGCGGTCCCACCGGGCCCATCGGCTCGCCGGTCGTTAGACTTCTGCGGCGACGCTCGGCTAACTCGCCACGAGCGCTGCCTCGCATCCCACCACGAGACGGGCCTCGCACTTGACCCCCATCCTCGACGCCGGCACGCCGGCGGCCGATCGCCGCTCCGATGACGGTGCCCTGCGGATCGCGCTGCTGACCTATCGCGGCAAGCCCCACTGCGGCGGCCAGGGGGTGTACACACGTCAACTCAGCAGGGCTCTGGTCAACCTGGGCCACCACGTGGAGGTCTTCTCCGGTCAGCCGTATCCCGACCTCGACGGCCGGGTACCGCTGTGGCGGCTGCCGAGCCTGGACATCTTCAACGACCACTTCCCCGGCCGCCGACCCGCATTCTGGGAGATCAAGACGCTCGCCGACCGCCTGGAGGTCTGGGGCACCCGGCTGGGGACGTTCTCGGAGCCGCTTGCGTTCAGCGTGCGGGCGTGGCAGGAGTTGGGGCGCCGCGCCGACGACTTCGACATCGTGCACGACAACCAGTGCCTGGGCTACGGGTTGTGGGGGATCCAGCGAGCCGGCCTGCCGCTCATCGCCACCATCCATCACCCGATCACCGTCGACCGCCGCCTGGAGATGGCCCAGGCCAAGACCCGCCAGGAGCGCTTCGGGAAGAAGCGCTGGTACTCCTTCACGAAGATGCAGACCCGTATGGCCAGGCGCCTACCGAGGGTGCTGACGGTGTCGGAGTCCTCACGGACCGACATCTGCCGCGATCACCGGGTGCCGCCCGACCGCATCGCCGTGGTACCGGTGGGGGTGGATCCCGACGTGTTCCGGCCGCTGCCCGAGGTGCTGCGCCAGGACGCGCGGCTCGTCACGACCGCCTCGGCCGACGTGGCGATGAAAGGCATGGCGTACCTGCTGGAGGCGCTGGCCGAGCTGCACACGGGCGGCCGCAAGGTGGAACTCACGATCATCGGCCGGCCCCGTGCCGACAGCCCCACCCTGGAGAAGATCCAGCTGATGGGCCTCGCCGACGCCGTGCGCTTCGTGTCGGATCTCAGCGAGGCCGAGATCGTGAACCTGTACGCCGAGGCTTCTGTTGCCGTGGTGCCGTCGCTGTACGAGGGGTTCTCGCTGCCCGCCATCGAGGCGATGAGCTGCGCGGTCCCGCTCGTCACCACCACCGGCGGCGCCCTGCCGGAGGTCGTGGGCCCCGACGGCGAGGCCGCCCTGCTGGTGCCGCCCGGCGACGCCTCGGCGCTGGCGGGTGCTGTGAGGAGGATCCTCGACGACCCCGGGCTCGGCCGGCGGCTCGGGCAAGGCGGACGGCGGCGCGTGCTGGACAACTGGAGCTGGCGTCACACCGCCGAACGCACCGTCGAGCAGTACCGGGCGCTCCTGGCGTCGGTTGCCACCCGAGCGGACGCCTAGCCGTGGAGACCGTCGACTACCGCCGCCTGGGCCTCGTGCCCGGCGACCGGGTCCTGGACCTGGGCTGCGGTTTCGGACGCCACGCCTACGGCTCGCTGCGCCGCGGCGCCGACGTCGTGGCATGCGACATGGGACGCGCCGAACTGGCGGAGGTCCGCAGCATGGTCGCCGCCATGCGCCGGACCGGCGAGATCCCCCACGGCGCGGCGGGGACCGCCGTGGGTGCCGACGCCGGGCGCCTGTCCTTCGCTGACGGCGCCTTCGACCGGATCATCGCAGCCGAGGTGCTGGAGCACATCGTCGATGACCGCACCGCGCTCGCCGAACTGGCTCGCGTGCTGCGCCCCGGCGGCGTCCTGGCCGTCACGGTGCCGTCCTGGCTGCCCGAGAAGCTGTGCTGGGCGCTGTCGGAGGACTACCACGCCCCCGCCGTGGTCGACGGCCACGTGCGCATCTACACGCTGCGGCGGCTGCGGGCACTGCTGCGGGCGGCCGGGCTGGCGCCCCGGCGCCACCACCGGGCACACGCCCTGCACGCGCCCTACTGGTGGCTGCGCTGCGCCGTCGGCCCCGACGACGACGAGCACCGCCTGGTGCGGACCTACCACCGCCTGCTGTGCTGGGAGATCGAGCGCCGGCCGCTGATCGCCGGGGTCATCGAGCGGCTGCTGCGCCCGCTCATCGGCAAGAGCGTCGTGGTGTACGCCGTCAAGCAGCCGACTGATGCGGCTGATGCGCCCCGCCGGGTGGGACGCGCCGGCAGGGGGCACCGGACCGGCGGGAGGTCCGCCCGCGTCGCTGACGGCGGTGGCGGGCATGGGTCCATGGCCGCGCGCCGCGAGCCGAACAGGGGCGTCGGTGTACCTGCGTGAGGTGCCGGGGCTGCTGAGCCCCGCAGAGGTCACAGCCACCGCCGAGAGCATCGCCGAGTGGCAGCTGGACTCGGGTCTGATCCTCTGGTTCCCCGGCGGCCACGCCGACCCGTGGAACCACGTCGAGTGCGCCATGGCCCTCGACGTCACCGGGCACCACGCCCCCGCCGAGCGGGCCTATGACTTCCTCGCCGGCACGCAGCGGGCCGACGGCGCCTGGCACCGCTACTACACCGCCGACGGCATCGAGGAGCACAAGCTGGACGCCAACTGCACCGCGTACGTGGCGTGCGGCGTGTGGCATCACTTCCTGCTGACCGGCGACCGCGGCTTCCTGGAGGCCATGTGGAGCGTGGTGGACGCGGCGGTGGGGTTCGCGCTGGGCCTGCAGCAGCCCCGCGGCGAGATCCTCTGGGCACGCCGCTCCGACGGCACACCGTGGCCCTTCGCGCTGCTCGCCAGCTCCTCGAGCATCCATCACAGCCTGCTCTCCGCCCTGGCGGTGGCCGCCGAACTCGGCCACGAGCGACCGGCGTGGGAGAAGGGCGCCGCACGCCTCGGCGAGGCGATCCACCGGCACCCCGACGCCTTCAGCCCGAAGGACCGCTTCGCCATGGACTGGTACTACCCGGTGCTGGCGGGAGTCCTCGACGGCGCCACGGCGCGCCGGCGCCTGTGGGACCGCTGGGGCACGTTCGTGCTGGAAGGCTGGGGGGTGCGCTGCGTGGCCGACCGCGACTGGGTGACGCCCGCGGAGACCGCTGAGTGCGTCATGGCCTGCCTGGCGGTGGGGCTGGCCGAAGAGGCCTGGGAGCTGTTCGAGTGGTCGCAGAGCCAGCGGGACACCGACGGGCGCTACTGGACCGGCACGGTGCTGCCCCAGCAGGACCGCTTCCCCGCAGCGGAGAAGGCCACCTACACCGCAGCGGCCCAGTTGCTGGCGGCCGACGCCCTCACCGGTTCAAGCTCGGCAGCGGGCTTGTTCACCCGGCGCGGCGCAGCACCCGCAGTGAGCCGGTACAGCCGATCTCCCTGAATTCGCCCGACGCCAGCGCCCGGAGGTAGATCTCGTACGGCGGGCGACCGCCGTCGGCCGGATCACCGAACACGTCGTGGATGGCCATCGTGCCTCCCGGGACCACGTGCGGCGACCAGCCCTCGTAGTCGGCGTGGGCCGGAGCCACACCGTGGCCGCCGTCGATGAACAGGAACGCCAGCGGGGTGCCCCAGAGGGCGGCGAGGCGCGGCGAGTCACCCACGACCGCCACGACGTGATCCTCGAGGCCGGCGTCGAAGATCGTGCGCCGGAAGTGCGCCAGCGTGTCGATCAGGCCGCTGTGCGGGTCCACGAGGTCGGGCTCGTGCCATTCCCATCCGGGCTGGTTCTCCTCGGAGCCTCGATGGTGGTCGACGGCGAACAGCACGCAGCCCCGCTCGGCCGCAGCCGCCCCGATGAACAGCGCCGAACGCCCGCAGTAGCTGCCGACCTCCAGGAACGGGCCCGCCGGTGCCGCCAGCGCCGCCTCGTGGAGAGCCAGGCCTTCGTTGACCGGCATGAAGCCGCGGGCGGCCTCGGCGAACGCCCGGCGCCGGGGGTCCATCATGCGGGCCCCCACGTTGCTGCGCGGCAATCCCGACCCGGTCCGGGCACGGCACCGGCGTTGCGGCTGGTCGCGTACCGAGCCCAGCCCCGACGGCGGGGACGGGGGCGCCCGGCCACGCCGGGCCTCACTCGGCGCGCGCGGGCTGCCGGCTTCCCGACGCGTTGATCGACGGCCAAACCAGGCGATCCAGAACGAAGAACTTGAACAGCCACAGCAGCCCATAGGTGCCCAGGTTGACAAGCACCAGCAGCCCGGAGTTGTCCCAGCGCCCCGCCGCGGCGTCCACCGCCAGCGTGGAGGCGATCCCGCCCGACAGCGTGAGCGCCCAGAATGGGACGACCTCCCCCCACAGACGGTTTCGCCCGCTGCGGCCCCACACCCAGTGGCGATTCAGAAAGTAGGCGGGGAAGGCGCCCGCACTCACCGCCGTGAGGTTGGCCTGCCACGCCGGCCACTCCGCTGCCGCATGAAGCAGCCAGAGGATCACGAGCGTGGTCGGGGTCACGACGGCGCTCACGGCGCCGAAGCGCAGCAGTCTGTACCACTTGGGTCGGCGCCCCTCGAGAGCGTCGAGCGCTCCGGCTACGAGCGACGCGGCGGGCCCCGCGGTCCTCACCCCGCGCTCCCTCCGGCGTCGTCTCCCCGCCATCGGTAGACACCGGTCTCGCGCCTCTCGAAGCCCAGACGCTCATAGAGGCGGACGGCCGCGGCGCGGCCGGGGCGCGAGGTGAGGTCGACGGTCACCGCTCCGGCCCCCACGGCACGCTCCAGGGCCTCGCGGGTGAGCGCCTCGCCCACGCCGTTCCCGCGCACGGAGCCCTCCACCACGACGTCCTCGATCCACGCCCGCATCCCCGTCGGCAGCCGGAACAACACCAGCACCAACATCCCCACGATCGCACCGTCGAGCCGCGCCAGCAGCAACACGGTCGCCTCCGCCTCGCACAACTCGGCCACCTGCTCAGCCGACGGCACCGCAGCCGACGCCGACAACTGGGGAACCAGTCCCTGAACGGCGGCCACCACCTCACCGTCACACACGCCGGCCTCGTGGATCTCCAGACCGCGCGGTGACACACTCCGAGGATAGAGCCGAACCTCCTGATCACCGGGCACCCGTCGACCAGCGAGGGAAGGGGGCGAGGGGCCGATATGCGACGCCTTGCCCCCGCGCGAAGGAGCAAACGGCACCCCGACCCCCGGCCGGGCCTGCAAATCAACCGAGGGAGGGGGGCGGGGGGGACGGCGCCGACCGGACACCCGACAGCCGAGGGAGGGGGCGCCGGGGCCCCGACCGGGCGGCCGGAAAACCGGAGGGACGAATTCTGCGGATGGTGCGCTCGGCGGTAGGGTCGCGCCCGTGGACGAAATGTTGCCGCACTCACCCACGCCCGATCTCGCCGAACTCCAATGGACGAGGCGCCCGCGGCTGGAGGAGCCTGTGCTGCTCGCCGCGTTCCGGGGGTGGAACGACGCCGGGGACGCAGCCACCAGCGCGGCCAAGCACCTGGCGCGCCAGTGGCGGACCAAACCGTTCGCCGAGCTGGATCCGGAGGAGTACTACGACTTCACCGTGGCTCGCCCGCTCGTGCATCTGGACGATGACGGCCGGCGGCAGCTCACCTGGCCTGCGAACCGCTTCTCGGCAGGGCGCGTGCCCGGCACCGAGACCGACGTGATCATCCTCGACGGGATCGAACCGCACTTCCGCTGGGGCTCGTTCTGCCGCCACGTTCTCGGCGTCGCCACCCATCTCGAGGCGCGGCTCGTGGTCACCCTCGGGGCGCTGCTGGCCGACGTGCCGCACACCCGCCCGGTGTCGATCTACGGCTCCACCGACGACGCAGAACTGGCCGAGCGGCTGGAGTTGCGCAGCTCGAGCTACGAGGGCCCCACCGGGATCGTCGGCGTGCTGGGCGTGGCCTGCCGCGAGGCGGGTATCGCCTCTGCGTCATTGTGGGCGTCGGTGCCCGCGTACGCGGCCGGCAACCCGTCACCCAAGGCGTGCCTGGCGCTCACCGAGCAGGTCGCCGGCCTGCTCGGCACCGACGTCGACACGGGTGACCTGCACCACCAGTCGCTCGTCTACGAGCAGGAGGTGGACGAACTCGTCAGCAGCGACGACGACGCCCAGACCTACGTCGCCGAGCTGGAGAAGGCGTTCGACACCACAGCCGACGTCAACCCCGACGACCCCGAGCGCCTCGTCCAAGAAGTCGAGAAGTTCCTCCGGGACCAGTCCTGACCCGCCCGCGTCAGGGTTGATGGACGGATACCCGGATGTGTATCGTGATAAGCGGTCACTGACCGAAGGTGCCGCACCCCCCTTTGTCGTCGTTGGCAGAGCGCAGAGGGGTGCGGCGTTTCTATTCTGCGCATCGGTTCGTGATGTTACAACCCAGTTCAGTGCAGTATGTCCCTCAACAGCGGAAGAACGGCACCCCGGACAACCACAAGCCGACGAGGGAGGGGACGCCGGGGGGACGGCGCCGGATCGATTTCGCCAGACGATCCGCCGACGCCCACCGGCGGCCCCGACCGGACAAGCGCCAACCCCCGGCCGGGCGGTCGCGGTTCAGGCCTCGCCGAGGTAGGAGGCTCGCAGGTCGGGGTGGGTGAGGAGGTTCTCGGCGGTGTCGTCGAGCACGACGCGGCCGGTCTGCAACACCCAGCCCCGGTCGGCGATGGACAGCGCCATGTTGGCGTTCTGCTCCACCATGAAGATGGTGAGCCCGGCGGCGTGGATCTGCTCGATCAGCTCGAAGTTCTGTTTCACCAGGGCCGGGGCCAGCCCCATCGAGGGCTCGTCCATCAGCAGCACCTTGGGCCTCGACATGAGCGCCCGGCCGATCGCCACCATCTGCTGCTCGCCGCCCGAGAGCGTCCCGGACTTCTGGCTGAGGCGCTCCTTGACGCGGGGGAACAGCTCGAAGACCCACTCCAGGTCCGAGGCGATTCCGGCGGAGTCGTTGCGCAGGTAGGCCCCGAGTTGGAGGTTCTCCCGCACCGAGAGCCGCTGGAACAGCCGGCGGTTCTCCGGGACCATGGTCACGCCGCGCTCCACGCGGTAGGCGGTGGAGCGGTCGTTCACGACCTCGCCGTCCAGCACCACCTGGCCGGAGCTGGGCTTGACCATGCCCAGCAGGGTCTTGAGGGTGGTGGACTTGCCGCTGGCGTTGCCGCCCAGCAGGCAGACCATCTCGCCGGCGTAGATGGCCAGGTTCACGTCCTTGAGGGCGTGCACCGCGCCGTAATGGGTGTTGACCTGGCGCATCTCCAGCAGCGGGGTGGCCCCCTCGACGGCGGGCGTGGAGTCGCTCATGACTTGATCGCATCCTCGACGATGGTTTCCTGGCCGAGGTAGGCCTCGACCACGCGGGGATCCACCGACACGTCGGCGTAGAGGCCCTCGGTGAGCAGCTCGCCGTGGTTCAGGACGATGACCCTGTCGGACACCTCCCGCACCACCGACATGTCGTGCTCGATGAAGATGATGGCGAAGCCCCACTCGTCGCGCAGCCGCCCGATGAGGCGGGTGAGTTCGGCGGACTCGACGGGGTTCATGCCGGCCACCGGCTCGTCCAGTAGCAGGAGCTTGGGCTGGGTCGCCATGGCCCGGGCGATCTCGAGGCGCCGGCGGTTGGCGTAGGACAGCACCGAGGCGGGCTGGTTGAGCCGGAAGCCGACGAGGCGGCTGCCGAAGAAGCTCAGAGCCTCCTCCCCCCGAGCCCTGATCTCGTCCTCCTCGCGCCGGAAGGCCCGCGTGTAGAGCAGCGCCCCGAAGGCGCCCTGGCGGGTCCGGCAGTGCTGGGCCACCATGACGTTCTCGAGGATCGTCATGTTGGTGAACAGCCGCACGTTCTGGAAGGTGCGGGCGATGCCCCGGGCGGTCACCTGATTGGCGTCGAGTCCCAGCAGCGAGGAGCTCTCGAACAAGATGTCGCCGGAGGTGATCGGCACCATGGCGCTGATGGCGTTGAACAGTGTCGTCTTGCCGGCGCCGTTGGGGCCGATGACCGAGACGATCTCGCCGTCGTTGACCTCCATGTTGAGGCCGTTGACGGCCTTGAGCCCGCCGAACTCGATGGAGAGATCCCTGATCTCCAGCAACGGTACAGAGGAACCGTTCATGACCGTCCCTCCGTTCCCTGCGCGTCACCGTTGCCGTCATCGGTGTCGACCTCGCCCCGCAGCCAGGCGTCCTGCAGGAACTCCTCCTGGTGCAGCTCGCGGGTTCTCCGGGCGCTGGGGATGAGTCCCTCGGGCCGGGCCAGCATCATCCACACCAGCAGCGCTCCGTAGATGAGCAGCTTGAACTCGGAGAACTCCGCCAGAAGGCCGGGCTGCTTCGGCCCGCCCAGCACGCCGATGAGAAGTGCCGCACCGGCGATCACGCCGACGATGCTGCCCATGCCCCCGAAGATCACGACCACCAGGATGACCATCGAAACCAGGATCAGGAAGCTGGACGGGAACACCGAGCCGACCTTGTTGGCGAAGATGGCGCCGCTGAACGAGCCCAGCACGGCGCCCACGACGAACGCCAGCAGCTTCACGTTGACCGTGTTGATGCCCATGGCCTCGGCCACGGTCTCGTCCTCGCGCACGGCCATCCAGGCGCGCCCCAGGCGCGAGCGTTCCAGGCGCCACGACACGTAGATGGCGATGGCACAGAAGACCAGCACCAGGTAGAAGACGCCGCGCGGGTTTGTGCCGTCGACGGTCGTGAGACCGAAGATCTCCACCCCGCCGATGGCGGTGATGCCCTGGGCGCCGCCGAACCAACCCGACAGCCAGTCCGACAGGAACAGCAGGCGGATGATCTCGCCGAACCCCAGGGTGACGATGGCCAGGTAGTCGCCGCGCATGCGGATGACCGGCGCCCCGATGAACAACCCCACCAGCCCGGTGACGACGACCACGAAGATGAGCGCCACGAACCAGGGGAACTCGGGGTTGATCCTCGGCGAGGTGGCCGCCGTGAGCACCGCGGCCGTGTAGCTGCCGACGGCGAAGAAGGCCACGTAGCCCAGGTCCAGGATGCCGGCGAGGCCGACGACGATGTTGAGCCCCAGCGCCAGCAGCACGAACAGGCCCACATTGGCGAGGAGCTCGTTGGTGAGGCTGCCGACCAGCAGAGGCACCACGATGAGGATTGCCGCGGTCAGCAGGATCATCAGGCTTGTGGCACGGGTGCGGGCCGGGCCTTCGAGGGACTGCACGTGGGCGCGGGCGGCTTTGAGGCGGCCGCGCCCGAAGAAGGCCGCCACCCCCGCAATGGCGGCGGTCACCCCGGCTCCGGAGTGTGTGAGGCCCCCCCGGCGCCCATAGAACCAGTCGGCCACGGGCTCGAGGCGAACACCGCTCACCAGGTCCGCGACGAGCTGCTCGAGGATCGAGATGAGCACGACCGTGGCGGCCATCGTCACCAGGGTCCGCCGCCAGCGGGCGGGAAGCAACCGCAGGCCACCACCGATGAAGCCTCCGACCGCACCGATGCCCAGCCAGATCAGCACGCCGAAGACGGGGCCCCGGTTGAACGAGAGCAGGTCCAGCAGCTGCGGGCTCCAGTTCACCAGCGGCTCGCGGATGTCGAAGTGGGTGAGCAGCGCGACCAGCACCGACAGGCCGGCGGCGGCGACAGCGCCGGCGAGCGTGCCGGCGAGCAACTCGTAGCCGCCGGCCTTGTGAACCGGGACACCCTCGCGGCGGACCTGGCGGCCAATACGGTTGCCGACGACGATCGGGATGGCCCCGATGAACACGTAGCCGAGGCTCAGGATCGACACGATCACGGGACGCTCGTCGAGTCGCACCGGCATGCCCGACAGCGCGATGAACACCTCCACGAAAGCGGCCACGGCACCCATGCGCGCCAGCCGGCGCCAGTTCTGGTCGAGCGCCCGGCGCGGCGGGGCCAGTTCGGGCTCGGGGGCGGCCCCGGGGCGCATCTCGGTGGCTGTCATGCCCGGTCCTCGGCCCGCAGCCGCTCACCGAAGATGCCGCTGGGCCGCAGCAGCAGCACGCCGATCAGCATGGCGAAGGCCACCGCGTCACGCAGCTGGGACACGCCGCTGACGCCGAGCGGCTCCAGGATCAGCAGTGGTCCCACCGCTTCGGCGATGCCGATGAACAGGCCGCCGACCATTGCCCCGCCCAGGTGGCCGATGCCGCCCACGACGGCCGAGCTGAAGGCCTTGATGCCCGGCAGGAAGCCGGTGTGGCCGATCACGCTGCCGAAGTCGATCCCCCACATGATCCCGGCGATCCCGGCGAACGCGCCGCCGACGGCGAACACCGTCACGATCGTGCGGTTGACGTTGATGCCCATGAGCGCGGCGATCTCGGCGTCCTCGGCCACCGCCCGCATCGCCTTGCCGACCTTGGTGCGCTCGACGAGGTACCAGAGCAGGATCATCGAGGTAGCGGCCGCCGCGATCACCATGATCTTGTCACCCTCGATCTGCAGAGCGGTGTGCTTGTTCTTCACCCAGTCGGGCCTTGCGGGGTAGCTCTTGGTGGCGGGACCGAAGAGCACGATCGACATGTTCTGGATGAAGAACGACACACCGATCGACGTGATGAGGGGTATCAGCCGGGGAGCCCCCCGCAGCGGCCGGTAGGCGACCCGTTCCATGACCACCGCCAGGAACGTGGACACGAGGATCGACCCGAACAGCACGATCACGAACGAGCCGATGAAGTTGCTCTCCCACAGCCCGGCCTCCGCCAGCTTGGTGGAGGTGACCCAACCGGTCATGGCGCCCATCATGAAGACCTCGCCGTGGGCGAAGTTGATGAACCCCAGGACGCCGTAGACCATGGAGTAACCGAGCGCGATCAGCCCGTACATGGCCCCTTGGGAGATCCCCGCGATGACCAGGCCCCGGAATCCGGCTCCGCTGAGGCCCGTGGCGTCGGGATTGGCCCATTGGGCGAAGGCGTTGTCGGTGTTGATCTCCTGGGCGATGAATGCGGCGAACCCGACGAGCACGAGCCCGACCGCCAGCACCCGCAGCAGCGTCAGGAACTTGTCTACGCCGGTGCGGGGCGCCCCGGTGCGGGGCGCCCACTTACCGATCACAGGATTCGCCTCACGGCCTACAACAGTAGGCGTCGGCGATTGGTTCGTACCGTTTCTCTACGCTGCGTTCTAGGGGGCGTAGGAGAAGACCACGTTCTCCATGCTGGCGTCGGCGTTGGCCTCGCCTCCGATGTTCTGGACGACGGTGATGCGGGCGGCCCCGCAGTCGCCGAAGTCGTCGCAGTTGATCGTGCCGATGAGACCGCTGTAACCCGTGAGCTGGTTCAGGTAGTCGCGCACGCCCTGGCGGTCGACGACCAGGTTGTCACCGTCCAGCCAGGAGGCTGCCACGATGGCATCCAGCAGCATCGCCGTGGCGTCGTAGCCGTGCGCCCAGAACGGGGCAGCCGGCCGCTCGCCGTACTCCGCCTCGTAAGCGGCCAGGAAATCGACCGCTGTCTTGCCGGTGCTCTGGTTCACGTTGTCGCCGAAGCGCTGATCGGGACCGGAGAAGTACATGCCCTCGGTCTGCGGCAGCGACAGGTAGTTGGTGTTCAGCAGGCCGTCGGCCGCCAGCAGCACCGTGCTCTCCAGTCCCGGGACACCCGGCGCCTGGTCGGCAATGAAGTCGCCGGCCGGCTGGAAGATCGGGAAGAACAGCGCCCCGGGGGTACCGGCTGCGACCTCGGTCAGCACAGGCACCATGTCGGTGTCGTCCTTGTTGACCGCGCTGAAGCCCGTGACCGTGCCACCGAGCGCCGCGTAGGCGTCGGTGAAGGCCTGGGCGAGGCCCTGGGTGTAGGGGTCGCCGTCGTGGATGGCCGCGGCGGTACCGATGCCCAGATCGTTGTAGACGAACGCTGCCATCGCCGCGCCCTGGAACAGGTCGTTGTGGGCGGTGCGGTAGTAGCCCACGCTGTAGTTGGGCCCGGCGGTACCGGCGAGGTCGGACGTGAGCGCCGGCGAGGTGTTGCCGCCGGAGATCATCGTCATGCCCGCCGCGGTGACCAGTGGCGCCGCCGCCACCGCCGCGCCCGAGCACGAGGTGCCGATCACGCCGACCACGTCCTCGTCGGCCACGATGGTCTGCGCCGCGGCCTGGCCGCCGTCGTTGGAGCACAGGTCGTCCAGCGTCGTGCCGAGGTCCACGTCGAAGCCGCGCACCGGGCCGTAGTCCCTGATCGCCAGAACCACTGCCCGCTCGATCGGCAGGCCGAAGAAGGCCACGTCACCGGAGATGGCGTTCAGCGAGCGGATCTGGACCGCGTCGCCGGCCTCGATCGTCACGGTGCCGAGCGACCCGTCGCCGAACGGCGTCTCCAGCTCGATCGGCGGGATGGATCCGGCCTCGGCGGCCGAGCCCAGGGGCGAGAACGCGAAGACCACGTTGTCGAGGCTGGCCTCGGCGTTCTCCTCGCCTCCGATGTTCTGGATCACCGTGATGCGGGAGGAGCCGCAGTCGCCGAAGTTGTCGCAGTTGATCGTGCCGATGAGGCCGCTGTAACCGGCGACGTTGTCGAGGAAGTCGCGCACACCCTGGCGGTCGATCACGAGCGTGTCGCCGTCCATGTAGGACGCTGCGTCGATGGCGTCGAGCAGCAGCGTGGTGGCGTCGTAGCCGTGCGCCCAGAACGGTGCCGCCGGGCGCTCGCCGTAGTCGGCCTCGTAAGCGGCCAGGAAGTCGGCGGCCGACTTGCCGGTGCTCTGGTTCGCGTTGTCGCCGAAGCGCTGATCGGGACCCGAGAAGTACATGCCGACCGTTTGGGGCAGCGACAGGTAGTTGGTGTTCAGCAGGCCGTCGGCCGCCAGCAGCGCGGTGTCCTCCAAACCGGGAACGCCCGGTGCCTGGTCGGCGATGAAGTCGCCGGCCGGCTGGAAGATCGGGAAGAACAGCGCCCCGGGAGTGCCGGCTGCGACCTCGGTCAGCACCGGCACCATGTCGGTGTCGTCCTTGTTGACCGCGCTGAAGCCCGTGACCGTGCCGCCGAGCGCCGCGTAGGCGTCGGTGAAGGCCTTGGCGAGGCCCTGGGTGTAGGGGTCGCCGTCGTGGATGGCCGCGGCGGTGGTGATGCCCAACTCGGCGAACACGAACTCGGCCATCGCCGCGCCCTGGAACAGGTCGTTGTGGGCGGTGCGGTAGTAGCCCACGCTGTAGTTCTCCCCGGCGTTGCCGGCAAGGTCGGAGGTGAGCGCCGGCGAGGTGTTGCCGCCGGAGATCATCACCATTCCCGCGGAGCTGATGAGCGGCGCCGCCGCCACCGCCGCGCCCGAGCACGAGG
>JAPONU010000235.1 GCA_026713745.1 bacterium | reverse complement strand
CCGATGCTCAAGAGCACATCGGCGAAGTTGAACCCCATCGCTTCCACCGCGATCCGGACCTCGCCCGGCTCGAGGGAACGGGCGGCTTGTGGCTTGAACACGAGTGTGTCCAGGCCGGCCTCGGGATCTTCGGGACCGATCACCCAGTCCGTCCCCTCCGGCAGCTCCAGCCGCCCACCGCGGGCGCCACGACGGACCAGACGGGCCACGTAACGGCGGCCTCCCCGGTAGGCGACATGGGTCTCGGCGTCTCCGAAGAGGACCTCGTCGAGGAGATCTGCTGCCGCCGTCGCGGCAGGCCCCGGGTCCAGGTCGATCAACCTCGGCTGGAGGTTGGGCTCTTCGGTGGCCATGACCTTGCCGAATCCCCACAAGGGAGCGCCGGCGATTTGTCCCGACACGCGCGCTGTCGCATCCTGCTCCAGGATCTGGGCGCCGCGGGTCACGAACCACACGCCGCCGGTTGGTGTCGCACCCGCGTCGATGATGCCCTGTACCAGGGCCAGAGCGCTCGCGCCGGCCCGAGTCACATCCTGGGCCATCTCGCGGGTGCTTGCCGCCGCCCCGTGGCCGTCCAGAGCCATCAGGTGCACTGCGCCCTTGAACGGCAGATCGGCGGGTAACCCTTCGAACAGGTGCCGCCACGACTCCCGCCGCCCCTCGTCGACCGCGGCGAAGGAAACGCCCGGTATCTCGTCGCCGGCCCCCGCAGGCCTTCCCGCAGCATCGGCCATGACCACTCTTTGGCCTCTGGAGGCGAGGTCGGCCGCCAGCCGTGCGGCCCAATCGCCGTCGTCGACCGCGAGAACCCAGACCCCCGGCGACGGCGACACTTCTGCCGGCCCTCGGGCCAGGATGACGCTGGAGCCCAACGGATCGTCCACGTCGGGATCAGGGGTTCCCAGGAACTCGACGTCGCCGAAGCCGGCGTCGGCCAGAGCCCGGCGCCAAACAGGCGGCGTGGCCAGAGCATGGTCGGACCGGTACGCATCAGCGAAGCGCCACCACCCGTCGAGGAGCCCGAAGGTCAGATCCTGCCAGGCCCGGCGCCGCAATCCCTCCAAGGCGATCAGCTGACCCGCAGGGGCCAGCAACTCCCGGCAGTGGCCGAGCGTCTCTGCCAGGTCCCGCGTGGCATGCAACACGTTGGCGGCCACCACGATGTCGTAGCCGTGGGGATCGAATCCTTGGGCCGCCGGGTCTGCCTCGATGTCCAGCGGCTTGCACTCGATGGGTGCGCCGGTCGCGGCCAGCCGTGCCTCGGCCCCGGTGAAGAATCCCGCCGAGATGTCGGTGAAGGTGTAGTCGAACCGGCCCGACGGCAGCGACGGCAGGACCGACTCGGTCGCCGATCCGGTGCCCGCTCCGACCTCCAGCACTCGCAGGCGCCGAGTCTCGGGAAGGCCCGAGACGGCGGCCGCCACCGCCTCGCCCAGCATCCGGTTCGCCGCCCGGGAAGCGGGAGCCTTCAGGTAGAGGTCGGCCGCGCTGGGCCCTTCATCGCCGAACAGCAGGGACAGCGGATCGACACGACCCCGCAACACGTCGGCCAGAGCTGCACCGCAGCGGCGGAGAAGACCGAGCTCGTTGACTCCTGCCGGATGCCTGCGGGCGAGGAGCTCCGCGAGAGCCTCCGGGTCGGCGAGGGATTCGTCCGGGAACCGACCGCCGGCCGGGACCGCTACGACGAACTCGGCGCCGCACCGGGATACCACGCCCGCCTCGGCCAGCATCGCGAGGAGGCGGGAGAACAAGAGACGGTGCTCGTCCGCCGCCTGCAATCGAAGACGAAGATCCTCCGCCGAGACGGTTGCGCCGGCGGTGCGCTCCCACCCGAGGCGCTCGATCGCCGAGAGGGCATATGCCTGAGACAGTCGCTCGAAGTCCTCCAGCAGCGCGGCCCGGTCCGCAATCTCGACGCCCTCGTCGGCCAGATGATCAGCAAAGGGCCGGGTCCTGCCCGCGATCTCCGCACCGGTGGTGAGGCCCTCGGCCGGGAGCATGCGCCCGGCCGAGGGCATCTCCCGCCAGTCCACCTCGTACAAGAGGTCCTTCGGCCCCTCGCGGGCTGACAGGAGCGCTGTTCGAGTGGCCCGCTTAACGGTGAAGCCATTCAATCCTCCGATCGGTGTGCCGTCGTCGGAGTAGAAGCGAACGTCGCCGGTCACGACCTCCGGCGGTGCGTCCGGATCGCTGTCGGGCCCACTCGCCGAGACGGGACTCCGCACGAGCGCGTGGCAGATCATCCGCTCCGGCAGGGGGCCCGCCACCCATAGCCGCTCCCACCCGAAGGGCATGTACACGGCGCCGTGCTCGACTCCCGTGAGGTAGCGGGCCATCGACAACACCTGGAAGCACCCATCCAGCAGTAGGGGATGCATTTCCATGCCGGTCGCATCGACGGACTCCGCGAGCGCGATCTCGCCCAGAGCCTCGCCCGCCCGAGCCCAGACGGATCTCACCGTGTGATACGACGGACCGAGATAGATCTCGTCGGCAGATCGCATCCTGTAGAAGTCCGCGGTGTCCTGCATCTCCAGGTCGGCCCGGAGCCCCTCCAGGTCCACTGGATCGAGTTCTTCACGGCCGGCGGTGGCCCGGGCGAGCCGGCCCTCGGCGTGCAGGGTCCAGGTCTCGTCGGTTTCGCCCTTGCTGAAGATCTCGAAGTGACGCGCCTGGGAGTCCGCAGCGCCGTCGAGGACGAATTGCAGCCTGCGGCCCCCGCCGTTCGCCTCCTCGTCCGGGCCCTCCACATCGAAGATCAGTGCAGTGTGCATCTGCACGTCGTCCACCGCAGTCCAGCCGTTCTCCTCGGCCAGAGCCGCTGAGACCGCCATGGCTCCGTGCATTCCCCCGGGCGCGACGACCCGGCCATAGACCAGATGGTCCTGCATCCAGGCCGGGTCGGAGGAGAACATCTCCGTCTCGAAGGCGATCTCGCCTCGCGGCGACTCGCGACGGGTCCCCAGAAGCGGATGACCGGCATCCAAACGGCGGCGCCTCGATGTGGGGACCCAGTGATGGGCGCGCTGGAATGGATAGCCCGGCAGGGAGACCCTGCGCCGAGCCTCCCCTGCGAACAATCCGGTGAAGTCGATGTCCAGGCCCGCCTCGTATGCCGCAGCGACCGCCGAAATGAAGCCGCCACTGGTGTCCACCACCGGCTCGGAAGCGTCCCGCGGCGGTCGCTGCAGGCTCGGGAGGACCACCGGAGCGGCGACGGGCGCCGACTCGGGCCAGATCATCGAGACCAGCGGCCCGAGCACGGCGTGGGGGCCGATCTCCACCACAGTGTCCACGCCCATCGCCGCCAGCGTCTCGGTGCACCTGCGGAAAGCCACCGGCTCCCGGGCGTGCCGGCGCCAGTAGCCGGCATCCATCCGGTCGTCCGGATCGAGCACCCGGCCCGTCAGGTTGCTCACCAGAGCCACAGATGGAGGCCGTGGATCAGGGATGATTCTCTCGACGGCGGCCTCCAGATCATCCAGGACGGGTTCCACCAGGGCGCTGTGATAGCCAGGGCTCCGCCTCAGCCGCACCACCTTGACGTTCTCGGCCTCGAAGAATCCCAGAATTGCTTCAACTTCGGCGGCCGGACCGCTCACCACCTGTTGGATGCCGTTGTCGACAGCCACGTTGACGCCATCTTCCCGCGAGTTCGCATTGTGCTCGGCCACGGCCGCTTCGACACGGGAGGCGGGGGCGAACACGGCAGCCATCGCACCGTCGGAGCGCGTCGCTCCCATCAGCGCGCCCCGGGTCGCGGCAAGCCGCAACCCCTGCTCCGGAGTGAATGCGCCGGCCGCCTGCGCGGCCGCAATCTCTCCCATGCTGTGACCCACGACCACGCTTGGTGTGATGCCCACGCTCGTCCAGAGTGCCGTGAGGGCGCACTCCAACGAGTAGACGGCGGGCTGGGTCCAGGCCGGGTCGTGGAGCAGGCCGTTGGTCCCACCCAGCCCGAACATCACGTCCAGGAGCGAGACGCCGCGCTCTTCGGCAAGCTCCCGATCGCAGCGGTCGAGGACTCGCCGGAACACGGGCTCGGTGTCGTAGAGGGCCCGGCCCATGCCCACCCACTGGCTGGCCTGACCCGTGAAGGCGAACGCCACCTTCACGGCGCGCCCGGTTGCCGGGCGGTCTCCCGGATCATTTCCCGCAGTCAAGTCCTCGAGCTTGCTTCGCAGTTGTGTGACGTCGCCGAACACGATCCCGGCCCGGTCACCGAAGTGGCTCCTGCCGGTCGCGGCTGTCCAGACCATGTCCGAACAGAACGCGCCGGCCGCTGTGGAGTCGACCAGGACCTCTTGGGCGTGCTCGTCGAGCCAGCGCAGGTATCGGGAAGCCGAGTCTCGAACGGCTTGACGACACTTGCCGGACAGAGGCAGGAAGCGGGTCTCCCGCACTCGGGGCTCTTCGGGGAGTTGGACCGTTGCGGCCGCCGAAAGGGCCGTGCCCGCCGGGGTCGACACTTTCGCGTGACCTGAGTTCGTGTCGGGCTCCCCGTACCCCTCAACCACGACATGGGCGTTTGTACCGGACCAGCCGAAGGAGTTCACGCCGGCCACGCGACGCCGTGCGGGACT
>JAPONU010000234.1 GCA_026713745.1 bacterium | reverse complement strand
GCCGTTGAGCACCAGCAGCCGGGCTATGGCCAGCAGCAGGAAAGGCTCGGTGCCGGGCCATGCGGGCAGCCAGTGGTCGGCCTTGGCGCCGGTGTTGGAGAGCCGGGGGTCGACGCAGATGATCGTCGCGCCCTTCCCCTGAGCTTCGATGATCCGCTGGGCGTGGGGGTTGAAGTAGTGGCCCGACTCCAGGTGCGACGAGATGAGGAAAATCACCTCGGCGTTGGCGAAGTCCGACGACGGGCGGTCGTGACCCATCCAGCTCTGGTAGCCGATGCGGGCGTTGGAGCTGCAGATGTTGGTGTGGCTGTTGTGGCCGTCCACCCCCCAGCACTGCAGCACCCTCTCGGCGTAGCCGTCCTCACCGGGACGGCCCACGTGGTACATGACCTCGTTGTGCCGGTCCTCGGCGATGGCGGTTCGGATGCGCCCGCCGATGTCGTCGAGGGCCTCGCCCCAGCTCACCCGCTCCCACTGACCGGCGCCCCGCTCCCCCACTCGCCGCAGCGGGTACAGGATGCGTTCGTGGTCGTCGATCTGGTTGAGCGTGGCCGGGCCCTTGGCGCAGTTGCGGCCCCGGCTGGCCGGATGCAGCGGGTTGCCCTCGACGCGGTCGATGCGTCCGGTGTCGTGGTTGACGTGGCACACCAACCCGCAGGCCGCCTCACAGTTGAAGCAGGTCGTGGGCACGAGGGTGTGGTGGTGTTCCTCGCGCCGGGGCCAGGCCTTGGCATCGAGCGAGGTGACGTCGTGCCAGGTCTCGTGCGGGGGGTAGCTCTGGAGGTCGGTCATGGTGTTCGCGCCATCAGGGAACCTGCCGGATGCTCGACCGGCGGCACGGGCCGGCCTTCGGGACGATGGATCCCGGCCTCCGCCGGGGTGACGGGAGAAGTCGTTGCCGGCACGAATCAGCCCTCCCCTACGACAGCGGGACCGACTGGCCCGCCCGCACGAAGCTGTCCTCGTAGAACCACATGCCGGCGGTGGCGCTGATCCCAGCCACCGCGGCCGGCCAGGACCCCAAGTCGGTTGCGAGCCCGACGCTGACGAAGGTGACCGGCACCGCCAGGCCCAGCACCACTCCCCCGGCCCAGAAGCGCCGGGCGTAGGGGCCCCGGGTCATCGTCGCCACCGCGGCGCGCACGTGGGCCGTCCGGGCCGACAGGATCTCCGCCGCCACGAGCACCGCAGTGGCGAGCAGTCCCGCCAGCAGCACCCACTGGACCGCGGCGAACCCGGGCACATCGGCGACCAGCGCCAGGGTGGCGTAGCCGGCGCCGCCGGCCACCACGGCCTGCGCGAGCAGCGTCGGCAGCAACAGGTGGGTCTGCCAGAGGTCACGGCCCTCGCACTGGCCGAACAGGAAGGCGGTGTAGCCCGCCGTGGCCGCGGCCAGCAGCGCGCCAGGCGCGGCGAGCACGACCAACGCCCCGCCCGAACCCACCACGCCGGCGATGAACCATGCCGCGCACACCGCGGCGAAGGCCCCGAGGACCACCGTTCCCTTCACCAGCCAGGACCGGGGGTTCGCTCGCGTGATCAGGTAGTAGAACCGCTCGGGCCTGCGCAGGTCCCACACCAGCAACACGCCCGTCACCGCCAGAAACACGCCGGCAACCAGCGGCGGCACAACACCCACCGCTGCCTGGGCGCCGCCGTGGCCGAGCAGCACCAGCAGCGCAGCCACGGCCATCATGCCCGAAGCCACGGCCTTGGTGACCAGGTAGCTCGACACCTTCGCCTTCCAGGTCATCTCATGCGCCGTGGTGTAGGTGGTGCGCGCCATCACGCCCGAGCCGCCGGGGTCGGCGGTGGGGTGCTGGGCGGTGGTGTCCGCCCAGATCATCCCGTCGGGCGCGATCGCCGTGCGGAGCGGGTCCAGCGACGCCGGATCGGCGCCCCGGTAGTGCACCTTGGGAAGGGTCCCCTGCTCCGGCGCCCGCACCGCAGTCTCGCTACGGGCAATGAGGCGGGTGGTCTCGTCGTCGGGGTCGTCGAGGTCGGCCACCTTGATGGCGTGGGTAGGACAGACCACCACGCAACTCGGTTCGAGACCCTGCTCGATGCGGTGATTGCAGAAGTTGCACTTGTTGGCGGTGTCGGTGGCGGGGTTGATGTAGATGGCGTCGTAGGGGCAGGCGTTCATGCACCCCTTGCAGCCGATGCAGTTGTCGTCGTCGAAGTCCACGACGCCGTTGGACGCCCGGAACAGGGCGTTGGTGGGACAGATGCTGATGCACGGCGCGTCGTCGCAGTGGTTGCACCGCATCACCGAGAAGTGCCGGTTGACATCGGGGAACGAGCCGGTCTCGATGTACTTCACCCAGGTGCGGTTCACGCCGAGAGGTATGTCGTGCTCGCTCTTGCATGCCACCGTGCAGGCGTGACAGCCGATGCAGCTCTCGCTGTCGAGCAGGAACCCGAGCCGGGTCACAGGACGTCTCCGGCGCCCACGGCCGATCGGCGGGAAAGCCGGTGGATCCCGGCGCACAGCAGTTCCACGAGATGCCCGAATGTGTCCTCGGGATCATGGGGCAGTGGATGGCCGTCCCCCGATTCGAGGTGGCTGAAGCCATGGAATGCACTGCGCAGGGTGCGGGCCGCGTGGACGCGGTGCACGTCACTGAGGTCGTAGCCCCGCAGGGCCTGGCCCAGCACGGCGAGCACTCGCTCCACTGCGGCTTCGAGTTCGGGGTCTCCGGCGCACGGGTAGCGATCGGTGGCGGCATAGATGCCCGGGTGGTCCCGAACCATCTTGCGCCAGGCATGTCCGACGGCGGCCACCGCATCCTCGCCCGAGAGTCCGACGGCGGCGTCGGCGAGCCGTTGCGCCAGGATCTCCCGACCCAGGAGGCTGAGGCTGCGCAGCAGATCGTCATAGCCGCCGACGTGGCGATACAGCGCCGGCTGGCGCACGCCGAGCATGTCGGCAACCCGGGTGAGGGTGAGCTTGTGGAGGCCCTCGGAGTCGGAGACCTGGGCCGCCGCTGAAATCACTCGCTCGCGGTCGAGTGGCCGCCGCGGCACCGGAGAACCGTCCTGAATGCGCGTCATGGCTGCCCACCTCTCGCCTCTGCCTCGAGCCCCGGAGGAGCTATCTCCTCGAAGCTACCAGCTATAGCGTCATGGTTAGACCCCACTGACGACACGCGCGCTGCCTGGCAGGCGGCGATTCCGGCGACGGTCACGATGTCGTCGGTGTCGCAGCCCCGAGACAGGTCGTGGATGACACGCGCCGTGCCCTGCAGCAATGGCCCATAGGCCCGGGCGCCCCCGAGCCTCTCGGCGACCTTGTACGCGATATTCCCTGAATCAAGGTCGGGGAAAATGAAGACGTTTGCCTGACCCGCCACCTCCGAGTCCGGGGCCTTCGACCGGGCCACCTCGCGGGCCCAGGCCGCGTCGAACTGCAACTCGCCGTCGACCGCAAGCGACGGCGCCCGGCGTCGCACGATGTCAGTAGCGGAACGGATCCGGTCCACCCGCGGGCCGGTGGCGCTGCCCTTGGTGGAATACGACAGCATGGCCACCCGGGCTTGCTCGCCGACGAGCACCTCGTGTGTCGCCGCGCTCGAAATCGCGATCGAGGCGAGTTGGGTGGCGTCGGGTTCGGGCACCACGCCGCAATCGGCGAACGTGACCGGCCTCCCGTCAGCCAGCACCAGCAGGAAGCAGCTGCTGAGGATCTCGACGCCGGGGGCGAGTCCGATGCAGGTCAGGGCTGCCCGCACCACATCGGCAGTCGGCCGGGTCGCCCCGCCCACGCAGGCGTCAGCCTCGCCGGCAGCCACCATGAGAGCGGCCACGTGGAGCGGATCGTCCAGATCGATGCGCTCGCTGGACGGCGACGCCTGGGCCTCTGCTCGCACCGCCGGCGAACCGAAGGTGGCGGGATCGTCGAGGAGAACCGGGTCCGCAAGTCCCTCCCGCTCCAAGCGGGTGCAGGCGCCGATGGCCCGCCTGTCGTGGCCATCGGCCAGCACCACCCGCATGCGCGTGGCGGCGGCCCGACGCCGCCACGACTCGGTAACCGGGATGCGAGCCGCCGCCGGCGGAGCGTCGGTCAACCTTTGCCCCGCCAGGGGATCAGCCGCTTCTCTGCCACACGCATAGCCCCGTCCATGCCCACACCGAGGATGCTGATGAGGATCACCGCCGAGAGCATCGTGTCGAGCAGGAAGAACTGGCGGGCCTTGAAGATCGTGAACCCCAGCCCGGAGCTGGAGCCGAGCAGCTCGGCGGCCACCAGGGTGCCCCAGCACACGCCGATGGCCACTCGCAGCCCGGTGAAGATCTCCGGCATGGCGTTGGGCAGGATCACATGGCGCAGCACCTGGGCCTTCGACGCGCCCAGCGAGTAGGCGGCATGGACCTTGGTCGTGTTGACCGCCAGCGCTCCGGAGCGGGCCGCGATCACCATGATCCAGATCGCCGCGAACAGCAGCAGGTTGACCTTGCCCTCCTCGCCGATACCGAACCACACGATGAACAGGGGGATCAGCGCCAGCGGCGGTATGGGGCGCAGCAACTCCACGATGGGGTCGAAGACGCCTCGCCAGCGGTTCGACAGGCCCATGGCCAAGCCGATGGGGACGCCGATGATCACGCCCCAGAACAGCCCCTTGGCCAGGCGGCTGAAGCTGTCCCAGACGTGCTCCCAGAGCGTGACGTCGCTGTAGCCGTTGCGGCCGAAGTCCCAGCCGGCTTCGAAGACCTGCTGGGGGCTTGGCAGTGTCCGCTCGTTGATCCACTGCGTGTAGGAGCAACTCGGCAGGCCCGGGAACTCCTGGGGCTCCTCGGCCGCCCGCTCGCAGTCCCGCAGCAGGTCGCGCTGGCGGTAACTCTCGTCCTCGGTCAGGCCGGCCCGAACCTCGTCGGCGTAGTCGTACCACGCCGCAGGCATACCCCAGACGTTCGTGGCGATGAACCAGACCGCCAGGATGACGAGCAGGCTGATGAGGCTCCACCGCAAGGCGCCCTTGATCTCGGTGGCGTCGCCGAAGGTGACCGTCTTGCGGGTGCTCCGGTCCTGCTGCCGGCGCAAGAGGTTGGGACGCAGGTTCATGCTGTGGCCTCGCTGGTCAACGGTGTCCTCACGGCGTGTCCGTCCGGTCTCTCCACGATCAAATGGTCCGGAACGTTTGGCTGGCTTGGGCGGAAAGCTCGGTGGTCGGCGGCGCGCCGCCTCCTCCGGTTCCCATGATCTGTTCCTCCATTTCCCAGATCATCGAGAGGATCTCCTCCCGGACACGGATGAACTCCGGTGAGGTCTTCAACTGGCGCGCGTCGGCGGTCAGCGCTTCGCGGGCGAAGGGCAGGTTGTAGACCCGTTCGATGCGGCCGGGCCGGGGCGCCATCACGAACAGTTGGTCACCGAGATACAGCGCCTCTTCCACACTGTGGGTGACCAGAACGATGGTCTTGCCGGTCTCGTTCCACAAGTTGAGCACCAAGCCCTGCATTTTCTCGCGGGTCAGCGCGTCGAGGGCACCGAGGGGCTCGTCCATCAGGATGATGCTGGGGTTGTTGGCGAGGCAGCGGGCCAGGGCCACGCGCTGCTGCATCCCGCCCGACAGTTCGTATACGGCCTTGTCGCCGAAATCCTGCAGTCCCACGATGCGCAGCAGATCCTGCACCGCCTCGCGTGAAGCGGGCCGTGAGCGGCCGTTCATGCGGGCGCCGAAACCGACGTTGTCGTTGACGCTGAGCCACTCGAACAGCGCCCCCTGCTGGAACACCATGCCGCGGTCCTGGCCGGGCCCCGTGATCGGCTCGCTGCCCAGCTTCACCTCACCGGACGTGGGCGCCAGGAAGCCGGCGAGGATGTTGAGCAGTGTGGTCTTGCCGCAACCCGACGGGCCCAGCAGGGTTAGCAGGCGGCCGGGCTCCAGCGTGAAGGAAACGTCCTTGAGAGCCTCGACCTCGCCGCCGTCGGGAAGCTCGTAGATCATGCCCAGGTCCTCCACCACCAGCGGGCTGTCGGTCTTCGACTCGGTCGCCGCCTGCGCCTTCGAGCTGTCGAAGTGCACCTCGGGGCGGGCCAGCGCGAACCAGGCCCGGGCCAGCATGAACACCGCACCCAGCAGCGCCACATAGGGGATGGTCGAGTCAGCGCGCTGCTGATAGGCCAGGAAGACGGCGACCAGCGAACTTGCCGCCAGCGCCAGCCACACGTAGCGGGCCAGTACCGCCCGGCGGGACTCGTCGGCCCGGCGGTACAACACCAGCAACCCCAGCAAGGCCGCTCCCCCGAGGAGCGACACGACGGGCTGCCACAGCGACGCCGTGTCCCGGAAACTCAAGACGATCCCGCCGAGCAGAGCGGAAACCGCCATGAGCTGGCCGATCAGCACGATGCCGTCACTGGGCTGCGCCCCCCGGTCGGCGGTCTTGAAGCGGCGCCCAGGCGTGAATAGCAGATCGAGGGTCATGAGGACCGCCCCCAACGCCACCGCAACAAGCGAGATGACCTTGAGCCACTTGGCGCCCTCGACGACGCCGTAGGTGATCGCGTCCCACGCGTCAGCCAGACCCTGGACGAAAGTCTCCATTGCCACCTCCTATGCGGTTCGGGCGGAACCGTCGCCGGCCCGGCCGCGAACAAGGCGCTTGCCGGACACTAGACGCCTCCGGAAATCAGAACGGGCGGGCGGGCGCAAGGGGAGCGGCGCCCGCCCGTCCGCAAACCGGCGTCAGTTGACGGCTTCGAGGAAGCTGGTGTCGACGAATGCGTCGTAACTCCTGAGTGCGGAGTCGATCTCGCCTTGGGCGGCGAAGAAGTCCATCTGCTCCTTCATCACGGCCTGCACGGTGCCGCCGAGCCACGCATCGGAGAGCT
>JAPONU010000233.1 GCA_026713745.1 bacterium | reverse complement strand
GGCGGTGATCCTGCTGCCCCGGGACATGGCGGCCATCATCCCGGCGCTGATCGTGCCGATCTTCTTCTATGCGGTGACCATCGGCGCCCTGCAGGACGTGGCCGGCTTCGCCAACATCGGCCTGGACTACAAGGCCTTCCAGCTGCCGCTGGCGCTGGTGATGACCGTGACCGGCATTTCCCGGGCCCACAGCCTGGTGCTGGACGTGCAGGGCGGCTACTTCGACCGGCTGCTGCTGACGCCGGTGAACCGCTGGGCGCTGCTGCTGGGCATGTTCGTGGCCGACACCATCGTGCTGCTGTTCCTGTCGCTGCCCGTGCTGGGGATGGGGCTGGCGCTGGGGGTGCGGTTCGCCACCGGCGCCGCCGGCATCGTCACGTTCGTGGCCATCGTCACCGTGTGGGGGCTGGCGTACACGGGGTTCCCCTATGCGATCGCCCTGCGGACCGGCAACCCGACGGCGGTCAACAACTCGTTCCTGCTGTTCTTCCCGCTGGTGTTCCTGACGCCCGCCTGGATGCCCCGCGACGCCCTCACCGGCTGGCTGGCGGCCATCGCCACCTGGAACCCGGTGACCTACATCATCGAGGGTTTGCGCACGCTTGTCACCGGCTGGGACGGCGTGGCATTGGGCAAGACCATGGCCGCCGTCGGCGGCATCGGCGCCCTGTCGCAGTACCTGGCCTTCTCCGCCCTCCGCAGCCGGACGACGCCCTAGTGTCAGCCGCATTACCTACGCACGGCTCAGGTTGCGGTCTCCCGATCAAGCGCTTCGAGTTCCTCCCGAGCCGGGCCGAGATCCTGTCGGATCGCCGCGCGAAGCTGTCCTGCCTGAAACGCCCGACGGCTTGCGTCAATGGCGTCTTCCCACCCAGGGCGGGCCTTGACGAATCCCTCGGCGACAAGCATCTCGATCACATCCTCGAGCGAGGGTCTGAAGCGGCGGCCGCCGACGGGGAAATGGAGGTCGCGTAGTCTCTTATCCGCTCCTGTCCGTTCGCAGAGTTGCTCAAGAAGCGGCGACTCGCCGGCAACATGCAGATGCGCCTCGGGATATTCCTCATCGGGATCGGTGCCATACTCATAGCTGAAGATGTCCTTTCCTTCTTGATCGTCGTTCCGCAGAGCGAACTTGCTCTTGGTCACCGTCAAGCGATCGCTCTCGCTGTCGATATCGAGCGTCCAAGCTGCGTATAGGAAGCAGCGCGCCGGAGCCTGTGAGATGGTGAGCGGAATCACACCCGGTGTAAGGGATGTCTTCGTCACTCCACGTGCGACGGTACAAAGACCGCCTTGCCGCACGACGGCGCTGAGACGGACACCGTCGGTGATGGTGCGGTTCAGAAGATCGCTCAGGCCGTCAGCCCAAGAGCGTGCCTCCGCTTCGAGATCAGGCGTTTGCCCAGCCCGGCGGGATTGCATACCACGCGTCACTCGCCCGGGTCGAGGAGAAGCGGCCTGACTTGGCCTGAGCCTCCAACTCGTCGTACGACGCGACGCCGGCATAGTCCAACGTGGCCTGAAGGGCGCGCTTAGCCTCCTCGTCGGTCAAGACGAAGACTTCTGCGCTGTCGCGATCAGCCATGCTCACATCTCCCGGAGCATCTCGTTCGGCCCGACCTGCACGATACCAGGGCGGTACGACACCCCACGTCACTCGGACTCGGGGAACGGAATCGGAATACCTGGCAGAGTTCAACTGTCGCACTCCAGCCATATGGTGGCCGAATGACTGAGCACGCCGACCGTCGCCTCTACGCCACGTGGCGCCATCCGGGGGGCCTGATCCGGCCTGTCGGGATACTGACGCGCCACGTCGCGGATCAACCCGACGGCGAGGCAAGGTTCCGGTTCGTCTACCTGAAGGCGGCCGAACAACTCGATGGGTTCCACAACCTGCCGGGGCTGCCCGATCTGTACCGCGTTTACGAGAGCGACGATCTGTTTCCGGTCTTCCGGAACCGCCAGATGCCGCGGCGGCGGCC
>JAPONU010000232.1 GCA_026713745.1 bacterium | reverse complement strand
GGCGACCGCGACTTCCAGCATCGAGTCGGCACGGCGTTGCGTCTCGACCGCCTCGTCAAGACGCCGCCGAGCCTCGGCCACCTCGGCGAGGTCGCCACGGCGCTGGATTAGAGCGCCGCCCGCACCGTCGAGGCCCTGCTCAACCGCCGCCCCGTCGAACGACCCGGCCGGCTCGGCGGCGTCGAGCCCGTCGAGGGCCGCTTCGACCACCCGGGCGGGACCCGGCGGCCGGACAGCCAGCCCGCAGCGCTCCGCCAGCCCTACCGCAGCCGCCAGATCTTCGTTCAGTCGCTCGACGTCGCCCCTGCAGAGCGCCCGTGCCTCCTTGACCCCGGTGGCTTCCCCGGCACTCCGCGCCTCGCAGTGCGCGACCCGCTCGCGGGCCCGTTTCCGCTGGCGGCCGAGGTCACGCACGAGGCTCTCAAGATGGGCGAGTTGCAGCCCCGACCGGTAGACCTCCGACTCCTCGAGTGCACGGATCTCGTTGCCGAGACGCTTGACCTCGCTCTCCAGGTCGGCGATCTCGGTGTCCAGGCGCCCCACCTCGGCGCCGGCCGCGGTCGCCGCCACATGTTTCGCCTTCTCATCACGCTTGCGGCCACGCAGCGTGTCGAGCCGCTCGCGCCCCTCGGCAAGCCGCCGGCGCAGCTCGCCCGTGCAGTAGGCGCGGTACACCTCCAGCAGGCCGTCGATGGCGGCTGCGGTCCGTTCGAGTTCGGCGACGTTCCGGCGGTGCTCCTCGAGGTCGTCGAGCGGTTGCGCCGCCTCCGCCAGAGCCTCCTCGGAGAGTTGAGGCAGCGCGCCGGTGAGGTGCTGGGGGAGTTCCACGTCGATGCGGTCACCGACGCGGGGGCTGCGCACGACGTGAATCAGGCCGATGTGCTGGTCGATGGAGGCCCCACCGAAGAGACGATGCTCGATCTGGTGCCGGTAGTCACGGCGTTGGCGCTCGCTGTACACCTCGCCGTCGTCGAGGGCGGCACGCAGACCGTCGGCCGACACCGGCATGTTGCCGCCCGTGACCAGGTCGAAGTCGAGACCGGGTCGCTTGGCGGTGACGAACCACCACGTGGTGACGGTGTCGGACTGCCGGTTGGCCTTGATGCCGCAGCCGCAGGTGAGGTACTCGCCACCGCACTCGAACTCGATCCACAGGTAGCCGACCGGCTGCGGGTCGTCACGCCCGTTGAGCATCCACGACTTGAGGATCCCGACCTGCTCGCCGGCCGCGTCGATCTTCTGCTGCCGGGCGGTCAGCAGGAATGGCAGCAGCATGTTCATCGCCGTCGACTTGCCCGAGCCGTTCACGCCGCGCAGCAACAGCCGCCCGCCGCCGAAGTGCAGCACCTCATTCTCGTACTGGTACACGTTCACGATTCCGGCCCGACTCAGCCGCCACCGCCCGGGCATCTGCCCGCCAGGGTTCGGCACTTCGCTCGCGGCCTCGACGATCATCGCCGTGAAGCTACCGGCCGGGTGTGACACTCACTGAGAGTCGGCTGGCGGCGCTGATCAGAGCAGCGTCTACCGCCGGGACGGCGCCGCGGATCGTCCTCTAGATGTACCTGCCGGCGAGGCTGACCCAGCGGTCCGGACCGGGGCACCGGCGCGGGGCCTACGGATGCGACTTGCGGGAAGGCCGTCCCGCAGCCCACGGACCCCCAAGTGTTGTAGATGCCTGTCGAATGTCGACTTCTGTCACAGGCGGCGACGAATCTCGTCGGCGAAGCGCGGACTCCCGGCCGTTCCCAGGGCCTCAAGAATCTCAAAAAGAGTACGCGGGCTGATCTGGTTGGCATCGGCTTGTTGTCGGAGTTCTTCGATCACCGTAGAAGGAGCCAGATCCAGGGCGTCCAGCAGGAAGTCGTCCGGATGGATTACATCGATGCTGTGCGGCTGGAGGCTGTCCTGCGGGAAATCGCGCACGTTGAACGTGATGATGGCACCCGCGTCGCCGTGGACCGCCGCCGCTAGAACGTGTCGGTCTTTCGGCTCGCAGGTCATGGAGTCGACCAGAGGTTCGAATCCCCGAACCATGGCACTCTCGAACGCAGACTCCATCGTCTCGACGAGACGCCGTGCCGACTGGGGAGAAACCTCCCTCCTCGTCAGACTGCGCTCAAGCTCGGCGAGGATTTCCGATGTCCACAACGGCTGGAAGAGTTCCCGCTCGCTGAGGCGGAGAAGAGTGTCCCGCAAGTGTGCCGGGTGCAGAACGCAGGCGTCCAGCACAACCGCGTACGGCATCGGTCGCTGTCAGCGGGTCGCTTGCGGTGTGGCGGTGGTTTCGTACATTCCCGCGGCTTCGGAGACCGAGACGAGCTCATCGAGCACCTCACGGCGGCGCTCCGAGCGAGCATGCCGATACTCGAGCGCATCGATCAGGCGTACCCGTCGATGTCGCCCGACGTGCTCGTAGGGGATCTCGCCGGCGTCGAGCAACTCGATCAGCGCCGGACGTCGGACCCGGAGGAAGTCGGCGACCTCCTGGGTGGTCAACTGCTGGTGGATGGGCGCAACCGTTACCGCCTTGCCCTCGACCATCGCCGACACGACCTCGCGGAGCACCTCGAACACCTCGGCGGGTAGGACATGCTCCTCGCCGTCCGGCCCAACCAACTTGGGCGGTCCGGGAGGTGCAGGCATCTGAAGAAAGAACACCACCGGGTGATCGGTGGGATCATCCCACCCGGTGTGTAGGCATTGGTTCAGGATCCGGAGAGCCTTCGGGTCCGGCGATTCAGCTGGAGGTAGCACTGTCAATTCATCGCGAGTCGTCATCGCCAACCTCCTCCCTCCGTTGACACTCCGTGTCATCACTATAGGTACGAGCGCTCGCGCGGAGCACATCAGCGACGCCCGTGCGGACCACGGTCCGCATTCAAACACCCAACTCGTGTGGGTCGACGACAGCCGAACCCTCATCCCTATCGACCAGCCAGAGGTCCTGACCGACCACCTCCACGCCTTCCTCGCCGCGCACACGTGACGCCGACGGGGACTCGGCACTCACCGACACCACCGGCGGCGGTCAGGCGACCTCCAGGAAGCGGCGCAGCGCCTCTCGGATGATCTCACTGGTGGTGGTGTCCTCCGCGGCGGCACGGGCCTCGACCGCGGTGCGCATCTCACGAGTAAGACGCACGGTCACAACATCCGCCGGAGCCGAACCCATCGCCGGCCGGCCGCGCCGACGCCCCTTGAGCGCCTCGACGTCGTAGTCGGCCTTCTCCACATCGGCGGCAAGAGCGTCGAGTTCCTCATCGGTCAGC
>JAPONU010000231.1 GCA_026713745.1 bacterium | reverse complement strand
TGGCCTCCATCGGCCTGGCCCCCGAGGACTCCTACAACGTCATCGGCGACCCCGACCTGCACGCGGTGGTCCGACCCGGCTTCAACCCCCAGGCCACCACCATGGCCGTGCTGGGCAACGCGATCCCGCACGTCGTCGCTGCGCCCGCCGGCCTGATCTCCATCACCGACCTGCCGATTCCCGCCCCCTGGGGCTGACCGTCTCACCGGCGGCGCTGAGGACGCCGAACGGTCCGTCGGCGGGCCGCCGGAATCCATGATCGACTAAGAATGGTGGCAACGCACCGAGGGGGACGACCATGGTCAGGGACGCATCCGGCTGGATCAACGAACTGCTGACGGAGGCACGCCAGATGCCCGAGCCGCAGATCTCGGGGACTGGAGTGCTGCAGTACTCCGAGACGCTGGGCCGCCGGGTCCGCGCGGATGACACCTGGCAGTCCCACGCTGTCGCCACCTACACCCGGGCCGTCGAAGCCATCGAGGCCGGGCAGTGGGCGGAGGCCGCCGAGTACGTGGACTTCTTCTACGACGAGGCCGCCGTCATTCACGGCTTCTTCCAGGGGCTCATTCCCGACGCCATCGGCTTCCTGGCCGAGCGGGGCGTCGGCAGGGTGCAACTGCTGGAGCTGAACCGGCGGCTGCTGGATCTGATCCGCCTGCCGGACGGGCGCCCGTTCGTGTCGAGCGTGCGCTGGGAGGAGTTCGGAGCCGAGATGCGGCGCTGCCTGGTGGCCGTCGGCGCGCAGGATCGCGACGAGGCCCTGGAGTCTCTGGCCGAATTGAAGGAGGTCTGGCGGCAGGTCCAGGACCGCGACGTGGACCACCTCTACGGCCTGTTGAACGAGGCGGTTGCCTACTGGGGCGAGGAGGCGGTCGGAGACTTCTGGAGCGCCATCATCGGGCCGCTGTTCGAGTCGCGCTACGAGAAGTTCGACATCAAGAACAACCCCTGGTCGGAGTCGCTGTGGACCAACGTCTACCTGGCCATGGAGGCGATGCGCGGCCACCTCGTGGGCCCCGAGCGGGACGGCAACATGGAGTTCAGCGAGGACGAGGACCGCTACACGTGGCGCTTCGACCCGTGCGGCAGCGGCGGCCGCTCGATGCTGGTGGACGCCGTGGAGGGCTCGCCGCCGCGCATGGAGTCGCCCTTCGAGTTCGGCGTTTTCGACGAGGAGTACGACTTCGCCTGGAACACCAAGGGGGTCTGCTACTACTGCGTGAACTGCTGCATGGTCATGCAGTTGATGCCCATCGACCACTTCGGCTATCCCGTGAGGGTCACCGAGCCGCCCACCTATCCCAACGACGGCACAGCCAAGTGCACCTGGCACGTCTACAAGGACCCGGCCAAGGTGCCCGAGCGCTACTACACCGACGTGGGGCGCCAGAAGCCCGACGTCATCCCGGGCCTCGAGGATGCCGGAGAAGCATCGGACTGATCGACGGGTCGCCGCGGCCGGTCCGAGCGGAGTTCCCAGCGACGGATCGAAATCATCTATCGAGCGACGCCGCCGAGGTGGCGAGAAGGAGACATCCATGAGCAACTCGACTGCACCCGAGCGGGTGGCGCTCCTGACCGGGGCGGGCGGCGGGCTGGCAGGCGCCGCGGCCCGGATCATTGCCGAGCGCGGCGGCTACCGGCTCGCCCTGGTGGACAACCGCACCGACGCCTTGGAGGAGACGCTCAGCGATGTGCGAGCGCTTGGCGCCGAGGCGCACGGCATCGTCGTGGACCTCGGCGACGCCGAGCAGACCGAGACGGTGGTGCCGCAGGCGCTGGCACACTTCGGGAGGGTGGACGCCCTGGTGAACGCCGCCGCTGTGCTGTTCCGCACGCCGCTGGAGGAGATCACCCCGGAGCGGTTCGACTTCGTGTACCACATCAACGCCCGGGCGCCGCTGCTGCTGATGCGTGCCGCCACGGCCGACATGGCCACCCGGGGCTGGGGTCGGGTCGTGAACGTCACCTCCACCGGGGTCTACGAGGGCGGCTTCACCACCACCTCGCTGCTGTACGAGACCACCAAGGGCGCGGTTGCGGTGATGACCAAGATGTTCGCCAACTTCGGGGCGGCCGACGGGATCCTCGTCAACACGGTCTGCCCCGGCGCCATGCGCACCCGCATGCTCACCGAGCAGACCGACCCGGCGCTGATCGCCAAGGCCGAGCGCGAGATGATCCCCCTGGGGCGCCTCGGCGAGCCCACCGAGGTGGCCGAGATAATCGCCTGGTTGCTCAGCGACGCCAGCAGCTACGCCACCGGAGCCGAGTTCGACGTCACCGGCGGCATCGCCCTGCACTGAGCCGGGCATCGGGAATCGCGAGTTGATTCCACCAGCCGGCCGCCCCGCCCCACGCGGCATCGCCCTGCACTGAGCCCGGCGTCCGGAAACTGCGGTGCGTGGCTCGTAGCGTTGGCCGGGCGTTCGCCGGTTCTCGCCCCGGCTGACCTCGTTCGTCATTCCGGCGGAGGCCGGAATCCAGCATTCGGCGACTGCGGTCGCGATTTCAACCGACTATCCAGCACACTCCAAGGAGGCGACGATGCGCAGGTTCGAGGGCAAGGTGGTGCTCGTCAGCGGCGCCGAGGGCGGCATCGGCGGCGCCACGGTGGAGCGCCTGGCCGCTGAGGGTGCCACAGTGTGGGCCGCGGTGCTGCCCGGGCTCGCGCCGCCGGCCGGCTACCCGTCGGTGGAGGTGGACGTCACCGTCGAGGAGCACTGGACGGCCGCTCTGGACACGGTGGTCGAGACCTCCGGGCGCCTCGACGTGCTCGTCAACAGCGCCGGCATCCTGGGAATCGGGACCGCCGAGGACACCAGCCTCGAGCAGTGGCACCGCGTCCTGGGCGTGAACCTCACCGGCGTGTTCCTGGGCTGCCGGGCCGCCGTCCCGCACATGCGCCGCAGCGGCGGCGGAGCCATCGTGAACCTCAGCTCCTTCGCCGGCCTGCGCGGCCTCGTGGGCATGGTGTCCTACGCCACCTCCAAGGGCGGTGTCATCGCTCTCACGCAGTCGCTGGCCAAGGACCACGCCACCGACGGCATCAGGGTCAACGCCGTCTGCCCCGGCTCGGTGGACACCCCGATGATCGCGGCGGTTATCGCCGCCTCCGACGATCCGGAGGCGCGGCTGAAGCGCACCATCGAGGGATACCTCATCGAGCGGATGGCGCGCCCGACCGAGATCGCCGCCGCCATCGCCTACCTGGCCGGCGACGACGCCTCCTTCATCACCGGTCAGGCCCTGCCCGTCGACGGGGGCCGCACGATCGGTTGAAGTCGCCCCGAGGCCGCAGTGCCCGTCACGGGTCGCCATGTTTGCCTGTGCCCCCTGGGGTGAGTCGCCGCGGACCGACGGCCTTGACTCGCGGTCGGGGCCCTTTCTGTCTTGTCGGTCTCGGCGTCCGGACCGTTCGCCGGGCTGCCCGACCGCATCCGGCCGTCGAGCCGTCCAGGTGTCCTGGCGAGTCTTGGTGAGGTCATCGAGGCCTGGCCGGGTCGCCGGCGGCAATGCGCCGGGTCAACTCGTCGTGTCTTTGATGAATGCGGCCATGCCGGGAATGGTGAATGCCACGAGGCCGCGGGCGGGCGCGTAGATGAGGCCGCGGCGGATCAGTTGGTCGCGGTTGGCGCTCAGGTCCTTGTGCGGCTTGCCGATCCGGGCGGCGACGCGCCCGCTGGGGGCCGTGCCGTCGGCGGTCACCTCGGCGGCCATTGCGGCGAGGTAGGCCTTCTGGGCGGGGGCGGCTCGTTCCCACCGCGGGCCGTAGAAGCTGTGCCGCAGTTCGATCTGCGCCTCCCCGACACCCGCGCGGGCGTCGTAGGCGGAGATCGAGGTGGGGCCCGGGGCACCGTCCCAGATCCGTTTCCCGAAGACCTGCAGGAAGTACGGGTAGCCCTTGGCGGCCCCGATTGCGTAACCGAGCGCGTCGGGTTGCCAGGTCACGCCCAGAGCCTCGGTAGGGAGCCGGAGAGCGTCGGCGGCCTCCGGCTCGGCCAACGCTTCGATTCGGTGGTAGGCGAACAGCCTCTCCGCGTACGTCTTGGCCCCGGTGAGCACGGTGAGTAGGTTCGGCAGGCCGGCACCGCAGACGGCCACGGGGAGCCGGAGACGGTTGGTGCGGTGGGCCGCCCCGGCCAACGCCGCGACGTCGGATCGGGGAAGCTCCTGAAGCTCATCGACGAGCAGCAGCACCCCGGCGCCGAACCCGGCGGCTGCTTCTCCCAGGTCGACCAGCAGTTCGGCGAGATCCAGTTCGAGGTCGCCCGAGTCGGCTCGGCCGTCCAGCGGGTCGACGTCGATGCCTACGGCGATTGAGCCGTCGGGTGACGCCTGCAAGGAGAACGACTTGAACACTCGAAGGGCGCTTCGAAGACGTGCCGAGGATCGGTGCCGCAGCGATGTGGCGCGGAGTGAGCCGGTCAGTGCCCTGCTTGCCAGAAGACGGAACGGCCGGTCCGAATCGGCTTCGACGAACGCCGACACCCAGCCGCGCTGATCGGCCATCGAGCGGATTTCCTCCAGTAGGACGGTCTTGCCGACGCCCCGCAGCCCCGTCAGGAGAAGACCGCGCTCAGCCTGGCCCGCTGCCAAGCGATCAAGTGCCACCTCGAAGGCGGCCAACTCGGATTCGCGGCCGGCCAACTCGGGCGGCCGCTGGCCGGCACCGGGAGAGTACGGGTTCCGGACGGGGTCCATCCCAGCAGAGTCTATCGATATCTAGAAGATCTCTTTAGACACATATAGACTCTGATAGACAGCACGTCCTGGATCTGCTGGTCGCCGACGAACGCTCCGAGGCATTGCGGGTGTGGCTCGCCGGTCGCCGCTCGGTTTCGTCGGATCTGCTGCGGACCGAGGCCCGGCGGGCCGTCCTCGATGAGCCGGCCGCCCTCAGGCGACGCTGCGAGGAACTCCTCGGCGCCGTCGCCTCGGTGCGGCTCCGACCCGCTGTCCTCGACCGGGCGGGCAGGTTGCCGCTCCGCCGCCTGCGTTCGCTCGATGCCACCCATCTCGCCGCCGCGCAGGAACTCGAGGACGACCTCGCCGGCGTGGCCGGCTACGACCTCCGGCAACTCGATGCCGCTGCCGATGTGTGCGCTCTGGCGTCCGCGGTACCGGCGCGCCCCGCCGACATGGCCCACCTGCGGGGACATGTCGAGTGCGGATTGATGATCCGCTCCCTGCGCCGCGGTCCGCCCCCGACCAACTCGCCTGCATAGCGCTTTAGGACATAGCGGGCGAGGGTATGACTAAGATCGCTCGGTCGCCGAATGCCAGAAGACGGAATATCGGGGATCCGCTACTGATCGAACGGGGAGAATCGCGTGCAAAGTGACCGGATGCGGGGAACTGGACAGACACATTCCCATATCCTTCGAGTCAACGGTCGTGTATTCCCACGGGCGAGTGCGCGCCGTGCAGGGATTCGATCAAGGCCGTCCTGCTGCGGTGATCGAACGACGATCACGGCTGGGGCGCTCAGACGGCGGAACATCTCCGGCACCCGTCACGCGATCCTCGTGGTGATTGCCGCGCCTGCTCTGGCGTTGGCGGTCCTGAGTATGGGTATGGCTCTGGCCACCTCCACCGCGAGTGCCCAGGCGAGCGAAGCCGAGGTGCGGATTGCGGCCCGGCGGCTCGATGACGGGCAGTTGGAGTTCGCCCTTCAACATCGCAAGGACGGCTCCTGGGGGGAGCGTCTGCGGACTGAACCGAACCATTTCCCTGCCAATCCCACCAGCGGAGAGTGGCTGGACAGCTCGGCGCTGCGTATCGACCCGGTCGGCTTGGTGCGGCTCTCGGCCCGGCTGAGCGACGACGGGCGGGTCGAGTTCACCCTCCAGCAGGAACAGGCCGACGGCTCGTGGGGGGAGCGTCTGCGGACCCAGAGAGGTTTCTTCCCCGCGGGCGTCCCGGCAGGGTCTTGGCTGGTCACCACGCCCTTTGCCATATCTGCTCCCCTCCCGACACCCATACCGGCGACCACTCCCGAGGCCGATACCGACGAGGAGTCCGCCGGCCGACGACAGGCAATAGTGTGTCTGGCGGCTCATGAAGACGGCGAGACGGTTGTCACCAACCGATGGAACTGGCCGTCCCCATTCGAGCATCGGTCAATCGATGGTTGGGGGAACAACCTTGCCCATCCCACCTGGGGCATGGCGGGCACGGCCCTCCTGAGGTTGGCTCCAACCTCTTATGCCGACGGCGTGTCGACACCGACGACCTCGCGGCCAAACCCCCGCACCATCAGCAATCTGGTGGTTGCCCAGGATGAGTCGGTGCCCAACTCCTCAGGAGCCAGCGACATCACTTGGCAGTGGGGCCAGTTCATCGACCACGACGTAACGCTGAGCCCCGACAACCCCGACGAGCCGTTCCCGATCTCCGTTCCCCATGGAGACCCGGTTTTCGATCCCACCGGGACCGGAAAGGCCGTGATCCACCTCGATCGTTCTGCATCAGACCCGCAGACCGGTTCGGGCCGGCTGAACCCCAGGAGGCCGATCAACGCCATTACCGCGTTCATCGACGCCTCCCAGATATACGGCTCAGATGAAGACCGAGCCAAAGGGCTCCGCGTCAACGACGCAACAGGAAGGCTCAAGACGTCACACGAGGGGCGATTCCTGCCCTTCAACGAGCAGGGACTCGAAAACGAGGGGGGCAGCGAACTGACGAACCTGTTCGTCTCCGGCGATGTGCGGGTCAACGAGCAGATCGGGCTCATCGCCATGCACACGCTGTTCGTCAGAGAGCACAACCGGCTCGCAGGCATCATCGCCGACCAGAACCCGACGCTGAGCGGCGACGAAATCTACCAGCTATCCCGCAAGATGGTCGGCGCGCAGATCCAAGCCATCACCTCGAACGAATTCCTGCCTCAACTGTTGGGCCCCGACGCAATCGGCCCGTACTCCGGCTACGACCCGAGCGTCGACCCGACCATTGCCAGCGAATTCTCAGCGGCAGCCTATCGAGTCGGCCACACCTTGCTCTCCCCCAACCTCCTCCTGCTCGGCGCCGACGGAGAACAGGACCAGACAAGTCTGGCCCGAGCCTTCTTCAACCCGTCGCTTGTCGTGGACCATGGCATCTCGGCGATTCTGCGCGGCCTCGCCGCTCAGCCGGCTCAAGAGATTGACTCGTTGGTCATCGATGAAGTTCGCAACATGCTCCTCAGGGGACCCAACGGGCCTGTCTTCGACTTGGCCGCTCTCAACATTCAGCGAGGCCGCGACCATGGGGTAGGCGATTTCAACTCCGTGCGCGGCGCGTACGGCTTGTCGCCGGTGGAGAGCTTTGCCGACATCTCTTCGGACCTCGGAGTTCAGCAGGCTCTTGAGCAGGCGTACGGGGACGTCGACACGTTGGATCTCTGGGCCGCGGCCCTCGCAGAGGATCATCTGCCGGGAGCGTCTGTTGGCGAGACACTCCAAGCCATCATCGCCGACCAGTTCCGACGTCTCCGCGACGGCGATCGCTTCTGGTACGAGAACGACCCGTACTTCCGGACCAACGTAGAGCTCCTCGACCAGATTCACCGCATCACTCTGGTCGACATCATCCGCTGTAACACACCCATCGAAGGCGAAATTCAAGACAACGCGTTCACAATCAAAGAAGGCTCGCCGGATCGCCCGGAGGAATCGCCGGAATGAACCTCGCCGGTCAGGATGCGCCGTCGCGGACCAAGCGAGCGATGGCTTCGGCAGCCGCCGGGTAGCGGGCTTCGAGTTCGGCGCCGTAGCTCAGCTCGAAGCCGTCCTGGTCGAAGGGGGGTGTCCCTGTCAGAGGTCCCGGGACACCCGACTGCGGCAGGCGACAACACCCCCCGGGCCATCAATCTGACAGGGGGCTACAGCCCTACCCGTCGCGGCGAGCAACCAGCCCCGACACTGCCACGCCGGGACCGCTCAACAAGGTAATGGGGGCCTTATCGGTCGACGGGGACCGCACCATCGGTTGACTTCCCGCGGTCACCCTCGGTCGGCTCAGATCCGGAACCGAGCCCACCGGCGGGCACACCTGTCAGACGGCGGTCCAGCCTCCGTCGACTTTGAGGGCCGAGCCGGTGATCATGGCCGAGGCGTCCGAGGCCAGGAACACCACCGCACCGGTCACGTCGTTGACCTGCGCGAGGCGGCCGAGCGGTATGCGGCCGAGGGTGTCGGCCAGGAAGGCCTCGTCGGTGAAGTAGGGCGCGGTCATCGGGGTGACCACGAACGTGGGGCACACGCTGTTGACCCTGATGGCGTGCGGTGCCAGGTCGATGGCCATCGCCTTGGTCATGCCCTCCATGGCGTGCTTGGAGGTGCAGTAGACCGAGCGGCGCGCCCCGCCCACGTGGCCCATCTGCGAGGACATGTTGATGATGCTGCCGCCCTCGCCTGCTGCGGCCATCTTGGCGGCCACGGTCTGGGCGACGAAGAACGCGCCTGTGACGTTGATCCGCATGACGTCCTCGAAAGCCTCTCGGGTGACCTCCAGGAAGGTCTGCGGGCGGTTGGTGCCGGCGTTGTTCACCAGCACGTCCCAGTGGCCCGGCGCCCCGCCGATCACCTCGGTCACCGCCTCGGTGTCGGTGCAGTCGCAGACCAGCACGTCGGCCCGCCCGCCGGCTGCGACGATGCCCTCGGCGGCCTGCTCCAACTCGCTGCGGGTGCGGCTCAGCAGCGTCACGCCGGCGCCCGCTGCCGCCAGCGCCTCGGCGCACGCCAGTCCGATGCCCCGCCCGGCGCCGGTCACCAGCGCCCGCCGGCCGTCCAGGCCCAGGCCGCGGCCCGGCAGCCACTCCGAGGCCACGCTCGCTTCGCCGCCTGCCGGGTCGGCGCCACCGCCGCTCATGGCCGGACAGTCCAGCCCGACGGTGCCGCTCGGCAGCCCGTCGACCGTCCGCCGGCTTCGCCGCTCACGCCAGCCGCCGCACCCTGATGTCGGCCTGGGCCTTGTGGCCGGCGAAGCCCTCCAGGGCGCACAGCCGCGAGCAGTACTCGCCCAGCAGCACCGAGGCCTCGTCGGTCAGCACCTTCTGGTAGGTGCAGGTCTTCAGGAACTTGCCGACCCACAGACCGCCCGTGTAGCGGGCCGCCCGGCGGGTTGGCAACGTGTGGTTGGTGCCGATGACCTTGTCGCCGTAGGACACGTTGGTGCGGTCGCCCAGGAACAGCGAGCCGTAGTTCGTGAGCCGCTCGGCGAACCAGTCCGGATCGGTGGTCATGACCTGCACGTGCTCGGAGGCGATGTCGTCGGCGAGGCGCACCATCTCGTCGTCGCTGCCGGCCACGATCACCTGGCCGTAGTCCCGCCAGGCCGTCCCGGCGATCTCGCCGGTCGGCAGGATCTCGAGCTGCCGCTCCACCTCGGCCATCGTCGCCACCGCCAACTCCTCCGAGGTGGTCAGCAGGATCGCCGGCGAGGTGGGCCCGTGCTCGGCCTGGCCCAGCAGGTCGGTTGCACAGATCTCGCCGTCGCTGGTGCGGTCCGCGATCACGAGCGTCTCGGTCGGCCCGGCGAGAAGGTCGATGCCGACGCGCCCGAACAGCTGGCGCTTCGCCTCGGCCACGAACGGGTTTCCGGGCCCCACCAGCATGTCCACCGGCGCCATCGAGGAAGTGCCCAGCGCCATGGCGCCGACGGCCTGCACGCCGCCGAGGCAGTAGATCTCGTCGGCGCCGCCGAGGTGCTGGGCGGCGATGATGGCCGAGGCGGGACGGCCACCGAACGGCGGAGCACAGGTCACGATGCGCTCCACACCGGCCACCTTGGCGGTCACCACCGACATGTGCGCCGAGGCCACCAGCGGGTACTTGCCACCCGGCACGTAGCACCCCACCGAGTTCACGGGGATGTTCTTGTGACCCAGGATCACCCCCGGCAGCGTCTCGGCCTCCACGTCCTGCAGGGACTCCCGCTGGATCTGGGCGAAGTTCCGGATCTGCGCCTGCGCGAAGCGCACGTCGTCGAGGGTTGCCTCTGGGATCTCGTCGAGGGCCGCGGCGATCTCGTCGTCGCTGAGCCGGAAGTCCACCGGGTCCCAGTCGTCGAAGCGGATCGACAGTTCCCGCACGGCCTCGTCGCCACGACGCTCGATGTCGTCGAGGATCTTCGTCACGGTGTCCCGGACCTGGTCGTCGCGGGCGCGCTTGAGGTCCTCGGCGATTCCTGTCTTGAGCCAGCGGGCCATGTCTCCTCCCGAGGTCTTTCGATAACTTCGTGACGGCGCTTGCAGGAAACCGCCGAACAGGGCCGCGAACGACTCGTCCCGATGCTCATCCGGCGAAGGCCGGATTCCGTTGTCCAGCGACCCGATCCTCGGTGCCGGCGGACTGCTCCGCAGCCCCTGGTGGTGCGCGCTGTCAGCGTAGGGCGGCTGTGGCGACACCGGAACCGTTCCCGTGCCGCGCGGCGTTCAGCCTCGGGCGGCGAAGCGGGGCTCCGGCAGGCCGCACACGCCCGCATCCACGGCGAAGACGCCACCGGCCTGGGGTTGGCCGGGTGCTGTCGGGAAGCCGGCGCCGGGACCGATGGACGTGACGAAGATCGTGTCCAGATCGGCGCCGCCGAAAGCCGGCATCGTGGGGATCTCCACGGGCAGCTCGACGACTCGGTCGACGGTCCCGTCGGGGGTGAAGCGGGCCAGCGACCAGCCGAAGGCGCAGGCCGACCAGTAGCAGCCGGTCTCGTCGATCGCCGCGCCGTCGGGCACACCCGGCAGCCCGGACCAGTCCGAGAACACCTCCGGATCGCTTGCGGTGCCGGTCTCGGGGTCGTAGCGGTAGCGCCACACCGTGCTGCGCATCGAATCGGCGAAGTACATGCGGTCACCCTCGGGCGAGAAGGCCAACCCGTTGCAGACGCCCACCTCGCTCTGCAGCGCGACGTGTGTGCCGTCGCGCTCGACGCGGTGCAGTTGCCCGCTGAAGACCTCGTCGGCGACGTCCTCGTGCATGCTGCCGACCCAGAACCGGCCGACCCGGTCGCATTTGCCGTCGTTCATTCGGTTGGACGCCCGACCGGGCTCCAGGTCGAGCCACGGTGTGAACGATCCGTCGCCGGGGTCGAGCCAGCCGACGCCGTTGCGCACCGACACGAGCAGCCGCCCGTCACCGCAGAGCGCCATCGAGCCCGGCTTGTCGGGCGTCGGCCACGACTGCTCGGCGTCGACCGCCGGGTCGTACCGCCGGACACTGCACCCTTCGATGTCCAGCCACCAGAGCACGCCCGCCTCGGTGTCCCAGACGGGAGACTCGCCCAGCAGAGCCCCGGCACCGGTCACGTATTCAGCCAACCGGTCCCCCTCCGGCCTCCGCCGCCAACTGGGTGAATTGCGAGGAGACGCGGCACGTATCCAACCGTAGTTCCCATCCGGCGGGTCGGCTGATCCGGGTGCGGCGGCGTGTGCGGATCGCGCCGAGCGGTGGGCCCGCAGCGCGAACCCAGCGCTGGCACGGCGGCGACGCCCACACCAAGTCGCGGATCGCGCCGAGCGGTGGGCCCGCAGCGCGAACCGTTCCAACGGCGACTCCGCCGGCGCGCCACGGGCGGCTGTTCGGCAGCGTCGACGGAGGCCGACGGCTCGCTTCGCCGATCGCTGCAATCCCTCCTCCGCCCCCCGCCTCCCCGTCCCCCGCCCTCCTCCGCCCGCCGCCCTCCTCCGCCCGCCGCCCCCCGCCTCCCCGCCCCGCCGCCCTTCCGCCCCCCGCCTCCCCGCCCTCCGCCCTCCGCCCTCCGCCCGTCGGTTCGGAGCTACCTTCGGTGCGATGTTGTTCCCAACCTTTACGTTCGCTGTGTTCTTTGCTGTTCTGCTTACTGTTGAGTCGTTCGTTCCACGACGAACTATCTGGTGGAAGTTGCTCATGCTCGCCGCGAGCTACGTCTTCTACGGGTATTGGGATGCCCGTTTCGTGGGCCTGATCGTGGCGTCGACTGTGCTGAACCAGGCGGCTGCCGTGTGGTTGGGGCGCTTGGAGGGATCGGGCGCTCGGCGGGCGGTGGTGAGCGTGGCGGTTGGCGCGAACTTGGCTTCGTTGGGGTTCTTCAAGTACGCGGGCTTCTTCACCGACAGCGTCGAGAGCGCTCTGGAGGGCCTCGGGTTGGGTGCTGATTTTCCGCTGTTGAACATCATCCTGCCGGTGGGGATCTCGTTCTTCACCTTCCAGGCCATCAGCTATGTCCTCGACGTGTATCGCGGCGACGCCGAGCCCGCGAAGCCGTTGGACTTCGCGGTGTACCTGGCGTTCTTCCCGCAGCTTGTGGCCGGGCCGATCGTGCGGGCCAACGAGTTGATCCCGCAGCTCAACGCGCCGCGTTCGCTCCGCCGCACCGACTTCACGCGGGCAGTGACGCTTATCGCCGCCGGCCTGTTCAAGAAGATGGTCGTCGCCACGTATCTGGCGGAGGCCCTTGTGGACGACGTGTTCGCCTTTCCCGACCGCTTCTCGCCGGTGGAGGTGTTGCTGGGGGTCTACGGCTACGCGGTGCAGATCTACGCTGACTTCAGCGGCTACACCGACATCGCCATCGGCGTGGCGCTGCTTCTGGGCATCCGGCTGCCGGACAACTTCGACCAGCCCTACCGCGCCACGTCGATTCAGGACTTCTGGCGGCGCTGGCACATGTCGCTGTCGCGCTGGCTGCGGGACTATCTGTACATCCCCCTCGGCGGCAGCCGCCGCGGTGAACGGCGTCGAGACATCAACCTGTTTCTCACGATGCTTCTCGGAGGTCTGTGGCACGGCGCCGCTTGGACGTTCGTGCTGTGGGGCGCCTTCCACGGCCTCGGTCTCGTCGTCGAACGTCGATTGGGGCTGCGCCTTCACCCGGTCGTTGCCTGCGTGGTCACGTTTCACTTCATCTGCTTCGGCTGGATCCTGTTCCGGGCTGAGTCACTGGGTGCTGCCGGCGACGTGCTGGGCAGGTTGTTCAGTGCCCCGACGGTGGAATCCACCCACCTCACCTGGGTGGCGGCGGCCCTGATCGCAGCGATGCTCGCCACCCATTTCTGGCCCCGAGCGGTCGGCGAGCGAGCCATTGTCGCTGCCAGTCGCCTGCCGGTGCTGGTCGCCGGCGTGACGTTCGCCCTCTGGCTCGTGATCGTCGAACAGTTCGGACCCGAGGGCGTGGCGCCCTTCATCTACTTCCAATTCTGAGCGATGTCCGGGCTGCCCCGACGGGACTTGCAGAGTGGCTCGCCACTCGCCGACCGCCGGAGGCTGATGCGGCAGCATCAGGTCCTCCTGGTCGTGCTGGTGTCACTGGGTCTGGGAGCGCTTCTCGGTTCGAGTTCCCTGGTCGGTCTGGCGGAGCGGCAGCCGATCGGTCCTCGGCGGAGCGCTGTGCTGCACGTGGCAGAGACCGCCGACCGAGTCGCGAACTTCCTCTCCCTGAACCGCCCTGCCGACGCGCTGGCGGCTGCACTCACCGACGATGTCGTCTACGACGTGGACGCGTTGATCGAACAGGGGCAGCGGGCGCGGGCCGCAACGTCGGTCGGAACGGAGTCGCGTGCCGACGGTCGGGGCGCGGCGCAGCGCCGCGGTACCGCGCCCACCGCGCAGGGCGAGTCCGATGCGGGACGCATCAGCGACGCTGACGACCGCCTCGTGAGCGCCGGCGAGGATCCAGCCGGTGCGGTTCCAGCCGGTGCGGATGATCGATCGGTCAGGGTGGTCGAAGAAGCGACCGACGAGAACCAAGATGCGCAGCATGACGGTGGCGATGTCGAGATCGGCAGCTCGATGGGTGAAGAACCCGGCGGCGATGAAGGCGGGCTCGACGGCCCGGCTGTGGGTGCGATCGTCGGCGCGGAGAGCGGGGCGCTCGACGGGGATGGGCGCAACGATCCGGAGGTACCGGACGCGGAGTCCTCAGCCGTGACGGAGATTCCCGGGACCGGTGCGGGGGTTGTTCCCGGGCGCCAGGATCCCGGCAGCTGCGACCCTGGCGCCTCTGGTGGCCCGGGCGACTCTCCGCCCGGGCCCAACCGGGTCCGGTTGGCGCCCGGTGACAGATGCCCCGCAGATGTACCCACGGTTGGCGGCATCCCTGTGATCGTGGAGCCGATGCCGTCGCGGGGGGCGCCGGAATTCGTCGCGCCGCGTGCGCCTGTACCGAGTCGTCCGCTGAGTATGTACGTGTGGGGCGACTCGATGACCTACTTCCTCGGCCAGGGACTGGCACGAATCGCGCCTGTGGATCTTGTCGAACTCAAGATCGACGATCGGCGGTCGACCGGTCTGTCCCGCCCGGACTTCTTCGACTGGCCCCAGCAGCTCGCACGTGTGATCGCCGAGGAGCCGGTCGATGTGTTCGTGGTCATGCTGGGCTCCAACGACTACCAGAGTGTCGAACACGAGGATCGACTCGTGGACCGTTCCAGCGACGAGTGGATCGAGTTGTACGCGCAACGCGTCGATCGGGTCATGGCCCTCCTCGGCCAGCCGCGTGTGCAGACAGTCTGGGTCGGTATGCCGCCGCTTCGAGAGGGGTGGCTGGCTGCGGGAGTCCCCATTCTCAACGAGGTGTTCGCGGAGCAGGCCGAGAACCATCCTCACGTCACGTTCGTGGACGTGTGGGAGCATTTCACGGACGAAGAGGGCGGCTACGCCGACGAGATCGACGGCGTGCGCCTCCGGTCCGCCGACGGCATTCACCTGACGGCGACTGGCAGCGATCGTCTTGCAAGGTTGGCCTTCGAGCCGATCGCATCCGCGTGGGGGATCTCGTGAGCGTGGCGTCTGCATGCCGCCTCGTCGTGGTTCGCCCCGATGACGTGCCTGAGCCGCAACGACTACAGT
>JAPONU010000230.1 GCA_026713745.1 bacterium | reverse complement strand
GCCACCTCGGCGAGGGCGGCGAACGTCTCGGGGCCGTCGGAATGCACGCCCGCCGGGCCACAGGCGACCTGCAGCATCCCGTGCGCCTCGCCGGCGCCGTGGCGCGCCACCAGCGCCTCGACGGAGGCCGCCGCCGTCTCGGCGTCGTCGCCCGCGGTGCCCCGGACGAACACCAGGCGAGAACCCAGCCCGTCGGCGGCGGCGATGGTCGCTGCGGCCAACTCAGCGGAATCTTGACCCTCGGGCCACGTCAGGTGATGGTCCGCGACAGTGGTCACCCCGGCCAGCAGGCCCTCGGCGACCCCGACCGCCGCAGCGGCCGCCGTCAGTTCCGGATCCACACCGGCGCGCCGGTAGTAGCCGCCCATCGTGGCCAACCAGCGATCCATCCGCACGTGGCGCGTGCCCTCGAGCGTCCGGAAGGCGGACTGCAGCAGGTGGTGATGGGCGTTGACCAGGCCGGGGATCACAACGCACCCGGACGCATCGAGCCGCTCCGCGGGAGCCGAACCGGCGACGTTGGAACCATCCGGCCCACCGGGTGACGGCGGTCTCGCCGCGCCGTTCTCGACGCCTACGACCACCCCGCCCCGGCACAACAGATCGGCCCCAGCCAGCTCGCGCTTCCCGGTCCAGATCAGCTCGGCACCGCTCACCATCAACTCCATGCGGCGATGGTAGGGCCCTCGGCGGCACGTCGCGAACAGCAGGGGGCGGCTATCGACCGGACGTTGGGGAGGTTGCAGGTAGGAAGTACTCGGCAGTAAGTTGATAGTTGTCGATCGCGAACGATCGAACTTGGGAAGGGCCGAGACCAGGCCGGTTGAAGGGCTTTGAAATGCTGGTCTCGACCCTTCCCTTTTTGGAGGCGCGCCTCCGGTGCCGAGTGTAACGCTCTTCTGAACTATCTGATATTTCAATAATATCCAGTTGATATCCGACGGGGAGCCCCCGGGCGGTCAGCGGGCGCTCAGCGTGCGTCGTGCAGGCGGGCGGCGCGGCGGGCCAGCTCCCGGTGCGCCGCGGCGAGGTCCAATCCCACCAACTCCCCGTCGGCCACCACTCGCCGGCCGCCGACGAAGAGGTGGCGCACCCGCCGGTCGGGGCCCAGCACCAGGGCGGTGACCGGGTCGGCGATGTCGGCCAGGTCGTCGGCCGGCCACACCGCCACGTCGGCGGCCATGCCCACGCCCAGCCGTCCCAACTCGCTGCTGCGCCCCAGGCAGGCGGCCCCGCCGGCAGAAGCCATCTCCAGCACGTCGGGGGGCATGAGGGCATCGGCCCGGGCCTCCCGCTGGCGGGCCGTGTAGAGCGCCTGGCGCAGTTCGGGGAACAGGCCGCCCACCTCGTTGGAGGCCACCCCGTCCACGCCGAGCCCCACCGGGGACCCGGCGGCGCGCAGACCCACCACCGGGCACATGCCCGCCGCTATCCGGGCGTTGGAAGACGGGCAGTGGGCGACTCCCACGCCGGCGGTGCCGAGGCGGGCCAACTCGGAGTCGTCGAGGTGGATGCCGTGCGCCAGCCAGACGTCGTCGCCCATCCAGCCCCAGCTCTCCAGAACCTCCACGGGCCGCCGCCCGAAGCGCGCCAGGCAGTGCTGCTGCTCCTCCAGCGTCTCGACGAGGTGGGTGTGCAGCCGCAGCCCCAGGCGGCGGGCCATCTCGGCGGCTTCGACCATCAGCTCGGTGCTGACAGAGAAGGGGCTGCACGGAGCCACCACGATCGAGGTCCACTCGTCGTCGTGGTACTGCGCCACGAGGCGCTCAGTGGAGGTCCCGATGTCGTCGCGGTTCTCCACCAGATGATCCGGCGGCAACCCGCCGTCGCTCTCGCCGAGATCCATGGACCCCCGCGACAGCGCCAGGCGCACACCCACCTCCCGGGCGGCCTCCACGATGGCGTCGAACACGGTGTCGTCGCCGCGGGGCACCACATAGTGATGGTCGAAAACGGTGGTGGCGCCGCTGAGGGCCAATTCGGCCAGACCCACCCGCGCCGCAGCGCCGACGTCGGTGGCATCCAGTTGCCCCCAGATGGGGTACAGCGTCACCAGCCAGGTGAAGAGGTCGCAACCGTCGGCGCGGCCGCGCGTCATCCACTGGTAGAGGTGATGGTGGGTGTTGACGAAGCCCGCGGTGATGATGTCGCCGTCGCAGCGGATCACCACCTCGCCCGCCTCGGGGGTCACGTCACCAACGGCGGTGATGCGACCATCCTCCAGCGCCACGTCGCCGGGCCAACGTGCGCCCCGCAGCACGAGCCGTCCAGATTCCTGGGTGCCGTTCACCTGTCCATCATGGCACCGGCGGGGCGGCTGGAAGGGACCGGGCCGCAGCCGCTGAGCGGCCGGTCCCGGCGACTCAGAAGCCTCCGCCCCCCATGGCCGCGTGCGGGTGGTTCTCG
>JAPONU010000229.1 GCA_026713745.1 bacterium | reverse complement strand
TCTACACTGATGTCGCGATCGGCCCGGGTGGCGGAATTGGAAGACGCGGAGGACTCAAAATCCTTTGACCTCGCGGTCGTGTGGGTTCGAGTCCCACCCCGGGCACTGGGCGCGGTGGTCCTCCAGGGCAGTGCCGGAGGCCGCCGGAGGCTCAGGTCCGCAGTTTCTCAGCGACTCGGAACGCCAGATCCAGCGATTGCCGGCCGTTGAGGCGGGGGTCGCACATCGTCTCGTAGCGCATCGGCAGATCGGCGTGGCCGAGATCCTCCGAGCCGCCGAGGCACTCGGTGACGTCGTCGCCGGTGAGTTCCACGTGGATGCCGCCGGGCCAGGTGCCTTCGGCGCGATGCACGGCGAAGAAGGCGTCGATCTCCGTGCAGATGTCCTCGAAGTGACGGGTCTTGTGCCCCGTCGTCGATGAGGTGAAGGTGTTCCCATGCATCGGGTCGCAGACCCAGACCACCGGATGGCCGGCGTCGCGGACCGCAGTCACGAGCGTCGGCAGCACGTCGCCGATGCGCTCGGCACCCATGCGGGAGATGAGGGTGAGGCGTCCCGGAACGCGTTGGGGGTTGAGGGTCTCGCAGAGTTCCAGCACTTCGGCGGTAGTCGCGGTCGGCCCCACCTTGCACCCCAGGGGGTTGTGCACGCCGCGCAGGAACTCCACGTGTGCACCGTCGAGTTGGCGGGTGCGCTCGCCGACCCACAGCATGTGGGCAGAGCAGTCGTAGGGCTCGCCTGTCAGCGAGTCGGTGCGCGTCAAGGCTTCCTCGTAGGGAAGGATCAGCGCTTCGTGGCTGGTGAAGAAGTCCACGGTGTGCAGTTCGACGTGGTCGCCGCTGCCGATGCCGCAGGCGGCCATGAACCGGAGGGCCGCTTCGATGCCGCCGGCGAGCTCCTCGTAGCGTTGCCCAGCGGGGGAGGAGGCCACGAACTCCTGGTTCCAGGCGTGCACTCGACTCAGGTCGGCGAAGCCGCCCTTGGTGAACGAGCGGAGCAGGTTCAGCGTGGAGGCCGAGGCGTGGTAGGCGGTCAGCAGCCGGTTCGGGTCGGCCGCCCGCGCCGAGGCGGAGAAGCCGATGTCGTTGACCATATGCCCGCGGAACGAGGGCAGCGTCTTGTCGCGCACCACCTCGGTGGGGCTGGATCGGGGCTTGGCGAACTGCCCGGCGACCCGACCGACCTTGGTGACCGGCACACCGGCCGAGTAGGTCAGGACGACGGCCATCTGCAGGATCACCCGCAGCTTGTCCCGGATGCTGTCCGCCGACAGGGCGTCGAAGGACTCGGCGCAGTCCCCGGCCTGCAGCAGGAATGCCCGGCCGGCGGCCACGTCGCTCAGCTTTCCGGCGAGATTGCGCGCCTCGCCGGCGAACACCAGTGGCGGGAAGCCCGACAGGATCTTGAGCACCCGGTCGAGTTCGGCCGCGTCGGGCCATGTGGGTTGCTGCTGGGCCGGGTAGTGCCGCCAGCTCTCCGGGTTCCAGGGCTTCGCGGTCACGGCGCGCCCGGTTCAGGCGGCGTCGGTGCGCTCGACGGCTCGCTCGCGCACCACGTTGACGGCGCGCTTGACGAGGCGCCGGGCGGCCTCTGCGGTGACACCCAACTCCTCACCCACCTCGCGGTAGCTCCGCTTCCTGCCGTCCTGCAGGCCGAAACGCTGCTCAACGGCGTAGCGGGCGCGTTCGTCGAGCACCGACAGCAGGGCGGTGACCATCTCGTTGTCGGCGAACGCCATCACCATCTGCTCCGGACCGGGGTTGCCGTCCGCGATCAGATCGATCAGCTCGTTGCTGTCGTCGTCACCGATCGTGCGGTCGAGCGAGGTCGGCGTGGTGAGGCGGTGCAGGCGTGCGTGCTCCTCGTCCAACTCGTCACCGTTCCCCGAGACCTGACGCAGCGCTGCCCGCAGGCTCGCCGAGCGGTCACCCGGCAGGCGCACGAGGCTGGCCTTCTGGTCGAGTGCCCGGCCGATGGCCTGGCGGATCCAGAAGGTGGCGTAGGTGGAGAACTTGAACCCCTTGCGCCAGTCGAACTTGTCCACGGCGTGCTCGAGTCCGAGGTTGCCCTCTTGGATCAGGTCGAGCAACTCCATGCCCGGAGGCAGGGGATAGCGCCGCGCCACACTGACCACGAGGCGGAGGTTGGAGCGGATGAACCGATCCTTGGCGACCGCCGCAGCTTCGACCTCGCGGTCGAGGCTCCGGGCGCGCTCGCCGGCGGCCTTGCGGTCGGCGGCTGCACGGCCGCGTTCGATGATTTGCGAGAGCTCCCGCTCGTCCGCGGCGGTGAGCAACGGCACGAGGCCGATCTCATTGAGGTACTGACCGACTGAATCACTCATTGCTTCTTCGTCTCTGCTTCGCTTGGTTTCCCGTGTCGTAGCGGGGCCATCGGTGGCCACCGGCACGATCCCTTTTGGTTCGGTCTTCTCGAGTTGTCCCAACAACTCAATGCGGTGTGTTGTTCCCGCCCTCTGAGTCCTCGCGATCCGCGCTTGTGACAGATTTCACAGGTTCAGGACCACCTGTCCGACGGCCATTGGCATTGGCCGCTGCAGGAGGAACTCGACCTGGTTCGCCAGAATCCGGTCGAGACCGAACGAGGGGCTGTTTGCTTGCGAGTTTCCTTGCGTTTCCTGCAGTTCGACCCCTACCGGGTGCCACCGAACACGCGCGGGAACGCCGCAAGCACCGATAACTGTAGCGCGTCCGGACCGTCGAGTCCAGCCGACCGGGCGCTAGCTTCGAACCATGGAGGGTACGCCAGAAGCGGCGCCACCTCGGCCCGAACGCCTCGGTGTCTTCGGCGGAACGTTCGATCCGCCCCACATCGGCCATCTGGCCGCTGCAGAGGCAGCGCGCTGGGCCCTGGGGCTGGACCGGGTCCTGTTCGTCGTGGCGAACACGCCGTGGCAGAAGGTCGACGAGCAGGCCGTCAGCCCCGCCGCGGACCGCCTGGCGCTGGTGCGCGCCGCAGTGACGAACCAAGAAGGTTTCGAGGTGTCCACCCTGGAAATCGATCGGGGCGGGGACTCCTCCACGGCTGAGACGTTGACCGACCTCGCAAACGATGCCCGTGAGCTGTTCCTCATAGTGGGCAGCGACCTCGCCGACTCCCTCGACACTTGGCGTCGCCCCGAGGACATCCGCTCGCTTGCAACGGTGGCGGTGGTCGCGCGGCTCGGTGCCACCGGTGCCGGCGTACCGCCGCCCGGCTGGCGCTGGATCGCGGTGGAGGGGCCCGGCGTCGAAGTGTCCAGCACCCACGTGCGGCGCTGGTTGGGCGAGGGGCGACCTCTCGACAGCGTCATGTCGCAGCCGGTCGCCGCAGAGATCGAGCGTCGCGGGCTGTATCGCTGACCAGCGGGCACCGGAGGCATAGCCACGTGCGGTCCCCTGCCGACCTACACTGGCCGGAGTGCGGCACGGCAGAGACCGAAGCGACCTCATCTCCTGGGCGAGCGCCGGGGCGCGGGCGGCACAGAATCACTTCGGGCGCGACACTCTCCTCATCGACGTCGCCGAGGTGCTGTCGGTCTGCGAGTTCTTCGTCATCACAGCCGGCGCGAACCCCCGGCAGGTCAAGGCCATCTGCGAGGAGGTCGGCAATGGTGTCCGCGCAGCCGGCGGGCCGAGGCCTCTGTCGGTGGAAGGACTGGATTCGCGCTCGTGGGTGTTGATGGACTTCGGCGATTTCGTCGTGCACGTCTTCTCCGAAGAGGCCCGCGAGTACTACCAGCTTGAACGCCTGTGGGGTGATTGCCCCCGGCTGTCCTGGGATCTCGGAGTCGTGGCCGAAGCGGGCTGAGCCGCTCGCCACACCTGCGGCGGGGGAGTGCCGCCGCTGCTAACCGTCCTCCTCGAGCACCGCCACGCTCCGCTGGCGGAGCCAGTGATCCGCCAGCACGAGGCAGACCATCGCCTCGACGATGGGCACGGCGCGGGGCAGGACGCACGGGTCGTGCCGACCCCTGGCTGCCAGGACCACCTCCTGGCCGAAACGGTCCACCGTGCGCTGCTCGGAGGCGATCGTCGCCGTCGGCTTGAAGGCCACACGCACAACGATGTCCTCGCCATTGGAGATCCCGCCCTGCACGCCCCCGGAATGGTTCGACAGGGTGCGGGGCCGGCCGTCGGGGCCCGCCACGAAGGGGTCGTTGTGCTGAATGCCCGTCATCCCCGCAGCGGCGAACCCGCTGCCGATCTCGAACCCCTTGGCCGCCGGCAGCGACAGCAAGGCCTTGGCCAGGTCCGCTTCGAGCTTGTCGAAGATCGGCTCTCCCAGCCCCGGTGGCACGCCTCGCGCCACACACGCCACGACGCCGCCCAGCGAGTCGCCGTTCCGGCGAGCCGTCTCGATCGCCTCGCCGATGGCCTCGGCTGCTTCGGGGTCGCCGCAGCGCACGGGTGAGGCCTCAACGGCCTCGGGCGTGGCGGTATCGGGGTCGGTGGAGGCCTTGATCTCGTGCACCTGGGCGACCCAGGCCACCACCTCCACAGCGGACACCTCGGTCAGGAGCCGGCGCGCCACGGCCCCGCCGGCCACCCGGGCGGCCGTCTCGCGGGCGCTGGCGCGGCCACCGCCCTGCCAGTTCCGGATCCCGTACTTGGCCTCGGTCACGTAGTCGGCGTGGGAGGGGCGGTAGACGTCGCGCAGATGCTCGTAGGCCTCGGGGCGAGCGTCGGTGTTCGGGATGAGCATCCCGATGGGGGAGCCGAGCGTGCGTCCCTCGAAGACCCCCGACAGGATCTGCACCCGGTCGGCCTCGTTTCGCTGCGTGGTGAGGCGGCTCTGCCCGGGGCGTCGCCGATCCAAGTCGACCTGTATGTCCGCGGCGCTCAGCGCCAGCCGGGGCGGGCACCCGTCGACGGTGACGCCGATGGCCCCACCATGGGACTCGCCGAACGTGCTGATCCGGAAGGTGTGGCCCCAAGTGCTGCCCATCGCCCCTACGTTAGGGCGCCGCCGCCACCTCGCCGAGCAGGTGGTGTTGCACTTTGCCGAGGGCGTTGCGCGCGATGGCCTCCACCGGAACCACCGCGCGGGGGTGCTTGTACGGAGCCAATCGCTCGGCCACGTGGTTGCGGAACTCGCCGACGGTGGGCGCCTGCTCGTTCGCTTCGGGGACCACGTGGGCGACCACGAGTTCACCCCACTCGGCGTCGGGCCGGCCGGCCACGGCCACCTCGGCGCTCATCTCGGCCAACTCGCCGCGGC
>JAPONU010000228.1 GCA_026713745.1 bacterium | reverse complement strand
GGGTGCACTCGGTGCGCCTGGCAGGCCTGGTGGCCCACCAGGAGGTCATCCTGGGTGCGCAGGGCCAGACCCTCACGATCCGGGCGGACTCCTACGACCGCTCCTCGTTCATGCCGGGAACGCTCCTGGCGATCCGGGCGGTCGCCGACCGGCCGGGCCTAACGGTCGGCCTCGAAGGGCTCCTGGGCCTGTAACCGGTCCCACTGCTCGTTTTCCGGCTGGGTCGGAAGGCTCGTTTGTCCGGCAGATCCCAGAATCGTTCGTATCGTCATTCCAGCGAAGGCCGGAATCCATGGGGGATGGTCCCGATGCCTTCGCTTCTTCGGTGACCGCTTCCTGTTAGAACTACAGGTAATAACCTGTAGGGGAGACTAGTAACTACAGGGTATAGACTGTAGACTTGCTCTCATGGAGAGCACTCAGCTTCACGCTCGGCGGCAACTCGACGACCGTTGCGAGTCGGTCCGCGCCCTCGGCGATCTCGGCCGCCCCAACAAGGGATGGATCCGGGCGGTCCGCGACGCCCTGGGAATGTCCGGTTCCGAACTGGCCGCACGCATGGGGGTCAGCCAGCAGGTCTTGTCCGAGATCGAACGCAACGAGCGGCAAAGCACGGTGAGGCTCGAGACCCTGTCGCGGGCCGCGGAGGCGATGGACTGCGAACTCGTATACGCCCTCATACCGCGCACGACGCTGGAGGAGACCGTCCGCGCCCAGGCACTACGCAAGGCCGTGCGGCTTCTGGCTCACGTCGTTCATCACGGACGCCTCGAGGCCCAGGAGGTTGCCGAGGACGAGCTTGCAGCCCAACTGGAGGAACTTGCCTCCTGGTTCGCCGACCACCGCGGTCTGTGGATCGAGGATCAGACCACGTGAGCGATCCGCTGCTTCCGGTCGGCGACGGCCACACAGAGTTGCCCGAGGATGATCGCGTCGGCCTGATTCCCAGCTACATCGCCACTAGGGGCGATCTGTTCGCGGCGGAACAACGCAACATCGCCCGGGCACTCCTCCGGCGGCCGCCGCCGATCCGCGTGCTGCTCACCGACAGCTACCTCCGCAGGCTGCATCGGGTCATGTTCGGCGAGGTCTGGGAATGGGCGGGCCGCTACCGCCGGCGCGAGACCAACATCGGTATCGACCCCAGGCAGATCCCAGTGTCGGTGAGGACGCTCGTCGACGACGCCACCGCCTGGGTGGACAACGAGACGTACGAACCCGACGAGCTCGCCGTGCGCTTCCATCACCGTCTCGTCGCCATCCACCCCTTCCCCAACGGCAACGGTCGGCACGGCCGGATCGCCGCGGACTATCTGGTGATGGCTCTGGGCAGGTCCCGATTCGGCTGGGGCATCGGCCTTGATGTCAACACCGGGGATCTGCGCGCCACCTACCGCCACGCCCTCCAGCGAGCTGACGCGGACGACATCAAGGAACTCCTCGCCTTCGCTCGCAGCTAGATGAGCTAGCCGCGCAACGGAGGTCTCGGTCTTGTCGTGTATTGAGTCGGCACGACCGGGTCTTCCGAGGACGACCTGGCGCACGTCGCCGGGCTCTTCGATCGCAGCAACTGCATCATCGCCCCCAACTTCGCCCTCTCGGCGCGGGTCGGGTCGGCCTGGTGGCCCACCAGGAGGTCATCCTGGGCGCGTGGGGCCAGACCCTCGCGGTCCGGGCGGACTCCTATGACCGGTCCTCGTTCACGCCGGGAACGCTCCTGGCGATCCGAGCCGTCGCCGACCGCCCCGGCCTGACCGTCGGCCTCGAAGGGCTCCTGGGCCTCTAGCGGGTCCCGCTGGCACGACACAAGCATCGGAATCGACGCGAGCCAACTCTCGGTGCTGCAACCTCGCGGAACGCGTGGGAACGTTCGTGGGAATGCACCAGCAGCGAACCCACCTAACGGCCTCTGACCCGCGTGCTTGTTAGGTCGTTCGGGTCCGCTCGCCGCCACCGAAGTCTGTGCGATCAAGGATGGCCCGGAGGTCGGTGTCTCGGGTTGGGTTCGCGGTTGCTCTCGGGTACGCCTGAGCCTGCGGTTGCCTGTCCGCTTCGCCTTCGGTCCTTGCGGTCTTGGTCGAAGCGGTAGGGGTCGACACCGGTCTGCTTGACGCGGACGGGGCGCCGAGCGACAGCGAGAATGCCTGGTCAGCGGCACATTCCGACAACATCTGGCACGGTCAGGTAGGTGCATGTCGGGGTTCGTAGTCCGGCGGTCGTAGGTTCGATCCTCGCCCTGGGGCATTCGTCCCGGGTCAGAGTGATGCTCCGGCATACTGGCGGGCATGCGGCGGTTCCTGCGGCCTTGGTGGGTGGTGTCGCACGTTCTGGTGCTGGTGCTGATCGTGGTGATGATCAACCTGGGCTCCTGGCAGCTGCGGCGGCTGGAGGAGCGGCGTGATCTGAACGCCCTGCAGGCCGAGCGGACGGCCGCCGCCGTCGTGGCGACCGATGCGCTGAGCCCAGAGATCGCCGCCGGGGGCGGTGCGGAGGCCGTCGAGTACCGGGTGGTGGAGGTGACCGGCCGCTACCGCTCCGCCGACGAGGTGGCGGTGCGGAACCGCACCCTCGGTGGCCTGCCCGGCGTGTGGCTGCTGACCCCGCTGGTGCCCGACGACGGTCCTGCTCTCGTCGTCAACCGGGGGTGGGTGCCGCAGTCCTCCAGCGACCCGGCGGGGCGCCCGCCCTCACCCGTCCCCGACGGTGAGGTGACCGTCCGGGGGCACGTGCGCCTCAGCGAGCAGCGGGCGGGCCTGGGTGTGGCCGATCCGGCTGAGGGACGCCTGACGAGTCTGGCGCGGCCCGACATCGAGCGGTACGCCGCCCAATTGGACTACGCCGTGCATCCCTATTACCTGCAACTGACCAGCCAGGATCCGCCACCGGGCGACTACCCGGTGATGGTGGCGCTGCCCGCGCCGGGGGACGGCCCCCACCTGGCCTACGCCGTGCAGTGGTTCATCTTCACCGCCATCGCCGTGGTGGGATACCCGCTGGTGCTGCGCCACGTCTCCCGCCGCCCCGACCGCGCCGCGCTGGTCGATGACGAGACGGCGCTCGAGGGGGAGGCGGATCCGGTGTCCGGCGAGATCGCCTGAGACGCGGCGGCCGTCGCTCGCAGCTTCAGCCGTGCTGGATTGTGGCGCTTCGCCGGCCAACACGCCCGTCCT
>JAPONU010000227.1 GCA_026713745.1 bacterium | reverse complement strand
GTTCGTGATCCTCGGCCTGGAAATCCTGGTCTTCTGGCGCCTGGGCCACCCGCACTTCATCCAGACGGGCAACTTCGTCGCCATCGGCAAGCGCATGGCCATCAACGGCATCACAGCCGTCGGCGAGACGATCGTGATCATTTCCGGCGGGTTCGACCTGTCGATCGGGTCGATCGCCGCGGCGGCCGGCGTGGGCTCTGCCGCCGTCGTGGAGAACGGTGGCGGGTTGTTGGGCAGCATCCTCGCGGCGCTTGCCATCGGCACGTTCATCGGGCTCGTGAACGGCGCCATCACCGGTTACGGGCGCATCAATCCCTTCATCACCACCCTCGGCACGCTCGCCATCGTCCGTGGCGTCGCCTTCGTGCTGACCAACAACCGGCAGGTCACCGTCAGCCACGAGGGCTTCCAGAACCTGGGCAAGGACACGGTCGGCGGCATCCCCTACAGCGTGCTGATCCTCTTACTCACCTTCATCTTCTTCGGATTCATCATCCCCCGCTACCGGTTCGGGCGCTACATGTACGCCATCGGCTCCAATGAGCGCGCCGCCGCGCTGGCGGGTGTGCGCATCAACCGCTGGAAGCTCGTGTTCTTCGGCGTGTCGGGCCTGCTCGCCGGCCTCACCGGGTTCGTGAACGCCTTCCAGCTGTCCACCGGGATCCCCTCGGGAACCACGGGTATCGAACTCGAGGTCATCACCGCCGTCATCCTGGGCGGGGCCAGCCTGTACGGCGGCCGGGGGCGCCTCCTGGGCACGTTCCTGGGGCTGATGTTCCTGTCCAGCCTGCTCAATGGGCTGATCCTGTCGGGCGTGAGTCCCTTCTACCAGAAGATCGCCTCGGGCAGTTCGCTGATCCTGGCGGTGCTGTTCGACGAGTGGCGGCGCCGGCGCCTGGCCCGTGGCTGACGGGCGCGAGCCGGTGCGGCTCAGCCACCACTTCCGGGTCAGCGATCCTGCCGAGTACGCCAAGCGCCACGCCACCGTCTGGCCCGAGATCGAGGAGCTGCTGCGCCGCTGCGGCTTCGGTCGCTACGACATCTACCTCTGGGGCGACGTGGTGATCAGCTTCATCGAGGTGGACGACTACGCGGCCGCCGCCGAGCGCTACAACGCCAGCGCCATCGGTGCCCGCTGGGAGGAGAACTTCGCCGACCTCATCACCATCGACGAGACCGACGAGCACGGCTGGGCCAAGCCCTTCGACCACGTCTGGAGCCTGTAAGCGGGCAGGCGCCCCTCGGAAGGCTGTTTCGGGCCGCACTAGTGTTGCCATCGGCGCCCTCGTGCACACAGGCTCGGCGGCACTAGCGCGACGACCGAAGGAGCCCGACGATGACCTCCACAGACACCGACCGATCCAACGCGCCCTACCCGGCGCGGCTCGAGATCGACTATCCGGAGCGGCTGAGCAGCGTCAAGACCCTGTTCCGTATCATTCTCGTGATCCCGATCGCCGTCGTGGCTGCGTTGCTGACCGGGAGTCTCGTAGGCGTGGAAACTGCGAGCGAATCGGCGAACGACGTCATTGAGGGGTTGGCCGTAACGGGCGGCGTTCTGTTCCTGGCGACGCTTCTCATGCTCCTGTTCCGCCGCAAGTATCCGCGCTGGTGGTTCGACTGGAACTTGGAACTCTCGCGCTTCACCACGCGCGTCGTCGCGTACCTGGGCCTGCTGCGGGACGAATACCCGTCGACCGACGAGCAGCAGGCAGTGCACCTGGATCTGGACTATCCCGACGCGGCGCGGGATCTCAACCGCTTCCTGCCGCTCGTGAAGTGGATTCTGGTGATCCCGCACTACATCGTGCTGGCTGTTCTCTTTGTCGCCAGTTTGGTGGTCACCGTGATCGCCTGGTTCGCGATCATCTTCACGGGACGCTACCCGCGTGGCATGTTCGAGTTCGTGGTGGGTGTGGGCCGGTGGTCACTGCGCGTCGAGGCTTACGCGTTCCTCCTCATCACCGACCGCTACCCGCCCTTCAGCCTGAAGGCCTGAGTCACAACGAAGACGGTTCCCCCGGCTGTGATCGCATCCGCGTCGCGGCCGGCCCGGATCACGCGACGGGCGCCACCTCCAGGAGTTCGAGGGTGATGCCCTCGGGGTCGCGGAAATAGCCCACGCGCTTGCCCTTGTTGGGCCCGTGCGTGATCGTCACCGGACCCTTGCTGCGCGGCGTGGCACCGAGTGACACGAAGCGCTCGAAGTCTGCTGCAAGGTCCGTCGAGGAAAGGCACAGGTGCGCCGTTCCGGGGTTCTTGGACTCGATGTCCACCATCTCCCCGACCGGCTCCAGGTACTCGATCAACTCCAGCAGCACCGTCGAGTTGGGGATGTGATAGAGCGCGATGTAGAGCCGCGCACCCGGATAGCCGATCTGCTCGGCGGTGTACGGCTTGTCGAATATGGCCTTGATGAACGGCTCGGTCTCGAACAGGGCCGAGTAGAACGCCACCGAGCGATCAAGATTCGGCACGGTGAAACCGACGTGATGGGTGCCGCGGAGCATGTGGATTCCCTTCGAGGAGGCGTCTGAACGGGCTCATGTATAGCCGTCGCGGCATCGACCACCCAAGTGAGCCACCGACGGCCCGGCCGACCGGCGGTGGCCCCCGGCCTCCATCCTCGGAGGATTAGTGGAAGATCAGTCCCCCACAGACGTTCAAGGCCTGCCCGGTCACGTAGTCGGCCGCATCGCTCAGGAGATACTGCACCGAGCGGGCCACGTCGTCGGGCGTCTGGATGCGCACCATGGGGATGGTCGCCACCAGCGCATCGATCGACTCCTGGGGGGTTATGCCCGCATTCTCCGCACGGGCCTTGTGGATCTTGGGTGTCATGGCGGTGTCGACGAT
>JAPONU010000226.1 GCA_026713745.1 bacterium | reverse complement strand
TCCCTGGACGTGCGGCGCGGCGAGGTGCACGCGCTCCTGGGCGAGAACGGCGCCGGCAAGTCCACCCTGGTGAAGATCCTGGCCGGCCTGATCCGCCCCGACTCGGGCCATATCCACCTCGACGAAGCCGAGGTGGTGTTCGGCGGCCCCCGGGACGCCCAACGGCGCGGCATCAGCTACGTGCCCCAGGAGGTGCAGGCGGTGCCCGACTTCAGCGTCGGGCGCAACATGCTGCTGGGTTTCGAGGGCCCGTTGGACCGCAAGGGCAAGCTCTCCGCCAAGGACCGCCGCCTCACCCGGGAGGCGCTGGACCTCTGCGGCGCCACGTTCAGCGAGTCCGCCATGGCCGGCCAACTCAGCGTCCCGGAGTTGCGGCTCGCCCAGATCTCCCGGACGCTGCTGCATCCCGGTGACGTCATCCTGCTGGACGAGCCCAACGCTGCGCTGTCGGAGAGCGACGCCGCGGCGATGCTGGAGCGCCTGCACGTGCTGCGCGCTCAGGAGAAGGCGATCATCTACGTGAGCCACCGGCTCACCGAGGTTCTGGGCATCGCCGACCGGATCACAGTGCTGCGCGACGGCCACGCCGTCGGCACGTTTCCCCGTGCGGAACTCGACAAGGACAAGATCGTCACGCTGATGACCAAGGACAGCACGCTCGGCGATCACGAGCCCTCCGGCCCGGTCGAAGCGCTGGAGAGGGTCGAGACGGCGGCGCTGCGGGCGCAGCCGGTAGCGGCGACGAACGGCAAGCCCCTGCTCGAGGTGGACGGACTGACCAGCGCCCCCAACCTCACCGACGTCACGATGAGCGTGCGCCCCGGGCAGATCGTCGGCGTGGCGGGGGTGCAGGGCTCGGGCCACGGCCACCTGCTGCGCGCCATCGCGGGCGTCGACGGCTACGACCGGGGCCGGATCGCCGTCGGGGGCCAGGCGCTGCAGGTGGCGGTGGTGCGGCACGCCTACCGGGCCGGCGTGGTGCTCGTTCCCGCCGATCGCCGCGCCTCGGCCATCGTCCCGGGGCTGTCGGTCCGGGCCAACCTCATGCTGCCCATCGGTTCCACGGCGAGGCGGGCCGGGATGCGCCGGATCCGCAGGGAGCGGCAACTGGCCCGGGAATACGTCGATGCGCTCGGCATCCGGCCGGCCAACACCGAGATCCCGGCCGGCAACCTCAGCGGCGGCAACCAGCAGAAGCTGGCGCTGGCGCGGGCGCTGGTGTCCAAGCCGAGCGTGCTGCTGCTCGACGAACCCACCCAGGGGATCGACGTGGCTGCGAAGACGGAGATCCTGTCGCTCATCCGCCAGCTCGTGGGTGACGTGGGGTTCGGGGTCGTGGTGGCGTCCTCGGAGTTCGAGGAGCTGCTCGCCGTCGCCGACCTCATTCACGTCATGAGCCAGGGCCGCCTGGTGGCCGGCTTCCCGACCGAAGAGGCCGACTACGAGCGAATCCTGCACGCCGCCCTGCCCTAGCAGTTGACCCAGGGCCCCGCCGACCAGTGCTTCCGATCCACTCACCCGTCATTCCGGCCCTCTCACCCGTCATTCTGCCGGTCCGCCCGATCGTCATTCCGGCCCTCTCACCCGTCATTCCGGCGCAGGCCGGAATCCACCCCGCGGCGGTTCCGGGTGCATCCGCTGTCCACTGTCCAGCACCAGTCCAGAACGGAGACCACTCATGCAGCTGCTAGCCAACCCCCAAGGCAACTACCACTTCCTGTCGGGCATCGATCCCTACTCCTGCGGTGTGGTCGCCGACCCCGGCCACGAGGTGGTCCACGCCACCCTGCAGACTGCGCTGCCCTGGCGGGACGGCTTCGAGTTGATCGATGCCCACCTGGCCACCGCCGGCCGGGGCCGCGAGGCCCTCTGCGGGATCCAACTCCGCTCGCCCGAGCCCTTCACCATGGCCGGGTTCATCGAGTTCAACCGGGGCTACATCGACCTGCTCCGCTCCTGGGGCCTGTACATGGGCGACCTCAACCCCCTCGCCCGCACGAATGTGGCCCCCGAGGATTTCCCCCCCGACGTCGTCTCGCTGCAGGCCTTCTCCTACACCGCCCCCGCGGCGGACGCTCCGCTGACCTTCGTGGTGGCCGGCGCCGGCGAGCTGCGAGCGGCGGCCCTCGACGCGGACACCATCGTCCGCAAGGGCGAGTTGGGCCCCGACGCCATGCGCGAGAAGGCCCGCCACGTCGCCGCCATCATGGAGGAGCGCCTGGTTGGCCTGGGCGCCGCCTGGGATCAGGTCACCACCGTCGACGTGTACACGGTGCACCTGCTGGAGGGCCTGATGACCGACGCCGTGCTGCCGACGGTGGGCGAGGCCTCCCGCCACGGGCTGCGCTGGATCAACTCCCGCCCCCCGGTCCGCGAGATCGAATTCGAAATGGACCTACGAGGCACCCGCACCGAGATCACCCTGTAGGTCGAGCAAACTCCAACGACCGGTGCCCGGAGCGCAGCGAGGTGGCGCAAGGGTGACCTTCGTGCCGCCGGAGATTCCGGCAGCGGCGGTCCCGGGCCGCCGCACAGCCACGTTCACCGCCACGACGACCCCTGCGGGGTTGCTGCGGGATCACCTGACCGCGGTGTGGGCCGAGTTGGTGGTGCTGGCGGGGTCGGTGCTGTTCGTCGACGAGACGTCGCGGCGGATCACTGCGACGCCCGGCCGTCGCGTCACCATCGTTCCGCGCACCCGCCACCACGTGGAGCCGGCCGACGACGCCGAGTTCTACGTCCAGTTCTACGAGCACGCCGAGCGGTAATCGCCGGACGCTGGTCGAACGAGCGTCGCCCGGCCCCCGGTTGAAGCCGTGAACTGGGGTTTGTGGGCCGGGGCGG
>JAPONU010000225.1 GCA_026713745.1 bacterium | reverse complement strand
GTGTGAGGCCACGATCATCGCCCGCCCAGTGCCGCGTTTCCAACCAGGCCATTTCGACCTCCTTATTCAAGGATACAGTAATACCTTGAATAAGGGTCACGGCAATTCAAGGCGGAGGTGAACGCCCCTGCCGACTCGCCGGCGGGAGTCCGCAGCAACGAAGGAGCCAGACGGCCCCGCTCGGTCAAGGAGCCCCGGCGGGCCGTATCTCCGGCCGGCCCCTCAGACTGGCGACGCCGGTGTGGCCGAGTCGTGGGGGGCCTGGGGGCCGCCGCCGGCGTGAACCACCACAGTTCCGCCAGCCCCGGCCACCTCGCCGCAGACGTGGCCACAGTCGCCCGCCACCTCGGCGTCGGCTGCGTCCAGGTCTCCTGAAGAGCGAAGTCGCTCAACCAGCCGGCACTACTCCTTGACCCCTCCGGCGGTGAGACCGCTGGTGATGAAGCGCAGGCCCCCGATCACGACGATGAGCGCCGGCACGGCGAGCAGCACGAGGCTGGCGTTGTACCTGCCGACGTCGTCAGGGGTCGCCCCCAGGTACTCCTTGAACCTGAGCACCGCCTGCGCGGCCGTGGTCATCCTCTCGTCGGTGAAGAACAGAGAGGGGAACAGGAAGTCCTGCAGCGACCACATGATCGAGAGGGTTCCCAGACTCAGCACCGCGGGTCTGCTGAGCGGCAGGAACACGTCACGGTAGATCCTGAAGTGCCCTGCCCCGTCGATCGACGCGGCCTCGATGAACGTGTCGGAGATGGTCTCGGCAAAGTTGCGCATCAGGAGCACCCCGAACGGCAGGGTCAGCGCCGCCTCCGGAAGCGCGACCCCAAGAAAGGAGTCACGCAGGTCGAGGCCGCGCGTGATGTAGAAGAGGGGCACGAGGACCGAGGTGGCGGGCACCGACAGGAACACCAGCGTGGTGTAGTACATGATCTCCTTGCCGCGGAAGCTGAACTTGGCGAAGCCGTAGCCGGCGAGACTCGACACCACCACCACGACGCTGGCGTGGATCAGGGCGATGGCGAAGGAGTTCCCGTAGGTCCGCCACACCGTGATCCCGCCGATGTCGCCGAAGATCACGTCGCCGAAGTTCTTCCAGCCGTTGAAGACCAGCGCCCGCTCGACCGCGGCGACGGCCGGCAGGATCCACATGACGCCCATCACGACCAGGACGGTCACCATGATCCAGCGGTCGAAGCGGGCGCGGTAGAGGCGGTCCACCGTCGGCGTGCCGGCTGCGGGGGCCTGCCGGCCGCGCCCAAATCTCATCGAGGCCTCCCCTCGTGGCGATAGATGCGGAGTTGAATCGCGGAGACCAGGAGCGAGATCAGCAGGACGACGACGGCCGCCGCGGAGGCAAATCCGACGTTCGTGCCGCTGGTCGTGAAGTTGTAGACGTACGTGCCCGTGATCTCGGTGCGGCCGGCCGGTCCGCCACGCGTGGAGAAGAACACGATGTCGAAGGCCCGGAACGAGATGAGCACCGTCGAGATTGTGACCGTCTTGTGGGTGCTCTTCATGATCGGAAATATGATCCCGTACATCAGTCGCAGCGGTCGCGCCCCGTCCAGAACGGCGGATTCCAGCAGTGACGTGTTGATCACCGCCAGGTTCGCCGTGTAGTAGAGGATCGGCAGCCCGATCAGGTACACGAACATGATGATGATCACCCCGTACGCCAGGTCGGGGTTGACGAGCCAGCGCTGCGCGAACGACCCCAGCCCCACGTCGCGCAGCAACTCGTTCACCGCGCCGTGCCGGGCTTCGAGCATGGTCCGGAACACCGATGCGACCAGCGCGATCGGCATCAGCGACGGAAGCAGGAAGGCGGCGTAGAACATCGATCTGCCCCGCACGCCCGCCCAGAGCGCCACGGCGATGAAGAAACCGATCGTCACCGCCGCACCGATGGAGGCCCCGGCGAAGACGAAGTTGTTCCTCAGCGCATCGATGAACCGGGGGTCGTCCAGAAGCAGCCGGTAGTTCTCCCAGCCGACCTGCACTGCATTCCGCAGCGAGAGCGAGACGTCCTGGAAGCTCGTGCGGATCAGGAACGCGGCACTGAAGAAGTAGAAGACGGCGTAGAAGGCGATCAGCGGGCCGAAGAAGATGGTGAATCCCGCCACACCGGGCCTCCGGGTGGGTGGCCGGTCCCGCTCCGGCGGGCGACTCCTGCGTACCCGGGACGACGCCGAGCCGTCGCCGGCCGCGTGCCTCTGTTCTGTCGTGGCCTCAGGAGCGGCGCCGGTGCCGTACCCTCCCTCGTTCATCGGTCCCTACCGTATTGCAAGGGGGCCTGTCCCGTCGCGGCTGCGACGGGACAGGCCCCCTTGCAGATGCGCGCTCGGGGGACCGCCTAGTTGACGTTGGAGTACCGCCCGCTCTCCCACTCCGACTGCAGGTATTCCACCTGCTCGGAGACCGGCGTACCACTGATGATCGTGTCGATCATGGCGTCGCCGGCCGCGGCGGAGAAGTCCGACACGTTGTTGCGGTCGCTTCCCGGAGCGGACAGCACGGCGGACAGATCGGCGTACCCTTCGCCGGCCAGATCGGTGCTGAAGACGCTGGACGGCACCGCGTAGCCGACGCGTGCCGGTGAGGCGAACAGGTCGATGACCCACTGGTCCACGCCGTCGCCGGCGGCCATGAACTCGATGAAGCGGATGGCCTCGGCCTTGTGCTCGGAGTTGCTGGGCACGGCGAGGCCGACTTCGATGAACGCCCGGATCGAGTGCTCCCCGTCCGCCACGAGCAGCGGCAGTGGCGAGGCCGTCACGTTCGGCATGTCGATGCCGTTGTTGGCCCGGAATGGTTCGGACAGGATGCCGGACTCCCAGGTGCCCTGCAGGAACATCACCGCCTCGCCCGAGTAGAAGAGTTCCACTGCCCGGCCGTAGTCGAGGTCGAGTACGTCGTGGCTGAAGATGCCCTCGTCGAACGCCGACGTGACGGCTTCGAACGCCTGCTCGTAGACGGGGCTGTCCCATGCTCCACCGGCGTCGTAACGGACGCTGTTGAAGAATCCCGGCGAGATCTGCTCGGTGACCGTCAGGGCGATCTCGTCGAGGAACCAGTTGGCGCCGGTGAAGGAGATGGGCAGCAGGTCGGGCCGTTGCGATTCGATTCTCTGCACCATGGCCGCTAGATCGGCGCGGGTGCGGGGCACCTCGAGGCCGAGTTCATCCAGCAGGTCGACGTTGTAGTAGGCGGCGGCCGAACCGAGGAATCCGAGAGGAGCGATGTAGATCTCGCCGTCCTCGGCCAGGACCCGCGTCTGGGCCAGCGCGGCCGGGACGAGTTGGTCCGCCAGCGGAGCGGAGGCGTACTGGTCGAACAACGGTCCCAGTGGATCCAGATCGCCGCGAACCACGTTCACCATCGTCGACGTCTGGATCGCGGCCACGTCGATGGTGTCGCCTGCACTCAGCGCCAGCGGGAGTCGATCCTGGTAGCCGGTCGACTCGAACAGGGTGAGTTCCACCTTGATGCCGGGGTTCTTCGCCTCGAAGTCCGAGATGACACGCTGCATCGTGTCCTCGGACGGGAACCAGGTCCACATCTGCAACGTGACGGGTTCGGCGGGCGGTGGCGGAGGCGGTTCGGGCTCGGCGGGCGGCGGAGGTGGCTCGACCTCGGCGGGCGGCGGCTCTTCGGCGGGGGCCGGTGTCGCCGCCGGCTCAGCGGGCGGGGGAGGCGGCTCGACCTCCGCGCTTGGCGTGGGCGCGGGCGCGGGCGCGGGCGCGGGCGGGGAGGGTGCCGCCGCGGTGGAATCATCGCCGCCGCACGCCGCAGCCACGATTGTCAGTGCCAGCGGCACCGCCAGCAGTCTCGTCAGGCTCATCTTGCTCATACAACGTTCCTCTCTCGGTTGCACTTGTCTGCTTTGTTACTCGTGGTCCGGATCGATCGGACACTCACTGCCGTCGCGCTTGCGGGGGACGGGTAGACGTTCATGGTCCGAGCGCGCGCTCGGCGGGCATCTGCCGCGATGAGGCGACGTCGACGGCACGTCCGGTCCGTGGGTCGAAGACACGCAGAGCGGCGATGTCCACGCGGAGCCGAACCGTGCGGGCGGCCAAGTCGGCGCGGTTGCCGCGTGCCCGCAGCAGGAACGCGGGCCGGCCGGTGGGGCCTGTTGCCAGGCGGCCCCCTTCCACAGTGACCCCGTCGAGGTCGGTTTCGATGTGGCAGAGCGTCTCGGCCCCCAACGTCTCGACGGCGACGACCCGGCCCGCGAGCGGCAGGTCGTCGGTGCCTGCTTCTCCGAGTTGAACGTCCTCCGGGCGGACGCCGACGATCGCGTCGATTCCGCTGTCGACGTTCAGGCCCCCGCTGGTCTCGATCTCGCAGTCGTTGACGACGATGCCGTGGCTCGTCCGTCGAGCCGCGAAGAAGTTCATGGGCGGCGAGCCGATGAACCCGGCCACGAAGAGGTTCGCCGGATGCTCGTAGACCTCGGTCGGTCGCCCGACCTGTTGCACCCGGCCCTCATTCATGACGACGATGCGATCGGCCATCGTCATGGCCTCGACTTGGTCGTGCGTGACGTAGACCGTCGTGATGCCGAGTTCGCGTTGCAGCGCGGCGATCTCGCTGCGCATCTGCATGCGCAGCCGGGCGTCGAGATTCGACAAGGGCTCGTCCATAAGGAACACCGCGGGCTCCCGCACCAGGGCGCGCCCCATCGCCACCCGTTGGCGCTGCCCGCCGGAGAGGGAACCGGGCCGGCGATCGAGTTCGCCCTCGATCTCCAGCAGTTCCGCTACCTGCCTTACCTTCGCGTCGCGCTCGGGCTTCGGCACCTTCTGCAGCTTCAGCGGGTACGCCAGGTTCTTGCGAACGGTCATGTGCGGGTAGAGCGCATAGTTCTGGAAGACCATGGCGATGTCACGCTCTCTGGGGTGGACATCCCGAACCGGCCGTCCCCCGATGGCAAGGTCACCCTCCGTGATGGTTTCCAGCCCGGCGATCATCCGCAGCAGCGTCGACTTGCCACAGCCCGAGGGGCCCAGCAACACCAGGAACTCGCCCTCATCGACGGTCAGCGTGACGTCATTGACCGCCTTCAGTCCGCCGCTGTAGATCTTCGTCAGTCTGTCCAGGGCCAGATTCGCCATGTCGCCCCCTTGCGGCGACGGTAACCGCCGCAAGACGCGACGTCAAGAGAAACATCTGATGTTTATTACCCGAGAACCGGTCGATCGGGAAGAAGAGCGTTGTTCGGGAGGTTATTATCGGATCATTGCGCAGTTCGCTGGAAGCGCGAAAGTTGCGCTCGTCTCAGCGGACTCAGTCCGGATGGGTCAACACGACCAGCGTGTGCATTCTGATCGTGGGCAGCGCGAGGGAGACGGTGCCGTCGTCGTGGCGCACGAGTGCGAGCGCGCCGTCGCCGTGCGTGGCCGCCTCCACCTCACGGCGCAGGCGCAGCGTTGCGGTCACGCCGGAAACCGGGACCACATCATCGACGATCACCACGTCGCCGCGCTGCACCGTGGGGGCATAGAGCGCGTGCAGCACCGTGCGGGCGCGACACGGCTGATACATCAGGGTCACGCGGCCTCCCGGCGGGAGCCCCTCCACCTCGATCGTGGTCCGGGGGTTGATGGCAGCGAGCAGCGTCCAGAGGAGGTTGCGGTGGATCTCCGCGCCGTGTCGCAGGTAGAGGCGCCCGAGCGCGTGCGCCGCGACCAGGTGCGGCCCGTAGCGGTGCACGGCGGCGTAGCCGCTGCCGTCGAGTCGTGGCGGCGCGTTCCGGTGCGAGCAGTAACGCCCGTAGGTGCGGTCGAAGAAGGCGTCGTGGATGCGCGCCAGGATCTGAGCATCCGGAGCGCTCCGGTACCGGACGCCGGGCTCGTCGTTGTAGGCGAGCCCCGAGCCCAGCGGCTCGAATTCGCCGACGAAGGAGGTGTAGTCGCCGTCGGCCGGCACCGTCCGTGCCTCGCCGACGCCGAAGGTCCTGGCGAGCAGGTTCTCCGGCCAGCCCTGCAGGGCATCTCCCAGCAGCAGGATGCGCCCGCCGCCGGCGCTGAAGCGGACGAGGTCGCGCGTCTCCTCGCTCGCCAGCGGCCCGGCCACGACCGCAGCCTCGTGGCGGCGGGGATCCAGCCGCGCCGGCGGCGCCACCACGAACTCCCTGTGCGCCTCCAGAAGAGCCCGGGCGACTCCCTGATCGTCATCGGGGCTCCCGCTCGGACAGACCGCCAGGTTGGAGTCGGGGCGCGCTCCGTCGATGAACTCGTGCAGACCCTCCACCGCCCGGTAGACCGCGCGCAGGAGGTCGTACGTCTGGTCATCGAGGCGCCCGCCCGGGTGGAGTTGATCGCCGAAGTTGCATCGGGCGCCGTTGGCGATCATCCACCTCGCCTCGTACTCGAGGGCGCGCCGGGACTTGTATCCGCCGAACTCGCCCCAGCTGCTGTGGAACTTCCCGCTGATGGCGACGAGGTCGGCTCCCGAGCCGTGGAAGTACCGGGCGCGAAGGGGCAACTTGTCGTAGCCGCCCCACGTGGTGGGGAGGTCCTCGAGAGCCTGGTGCGTGTTGAACGAAGCGAGCCCGGAGGTGACGGCGCCGACGTGGTGGGCATCGTCGTAGAGGATCGTCGTGCCGTTGAAGAATCCCCAGCGCCCGTGCCTGTCGATGCGCGCCGCGCCGCGTAGCGCTGCCAGGGCACGCTCCCAGCGGCGTCTGTTGAAGGCTCCGACCGCCCCGGGCTCGTCGGGTTCGACGCGCTCGGAGGCCATGGCCGCGCGGCAGCGAGCGCAGAAGCAGGGCACTCCCGCGCAGATATCGAAGAAGAACCCATCAGGAGCGTACCGATCCGCGATCTCCCGAACCTGCGAAACCATGAGTTCGAGGTAGCCGCCTGACGGGCACAGGTAGATCCACGAGTTGAGCGGCCGAGGGTCGTCGGGAGCCGCGTCGTGGTCCACGTTGATGGATTGCGGCGCCCCGTCGCACCGGATCGCCGTCCATTCGGGGTGCTGCTCCAGGTCGCCGGCCGACCACCCGACGGTGTAATACGCGCCCACGAAGAGCCCGGCGTCCCGGCAGGCTTGAACCTGAGCACCGAAGAGGTCGAAGGTGAGCCCCGGGTGCGGGCGGCCGACGTCGGTCGGGTAGTACGACCAGCCGTGGTGGCACTTGGCGAAGAGGTTGACATGGTCGACGCCCGCGGCGCGCAGCATGCCGGCGAATTCGGCACCGTCGAAGTGCTCTCCCACGTCGCCGATCTGCTCGGGAGTGTGGAAGTCCAGATGGACCTGGGCCTGGCCGAGGCGGTGCCCGCTGGGCCGTGTCATCGACCTACCTCAGTCGTGATGGAGGATCTCCGGCGGACGACCTGTGCGAGGCGAGTGGGTTCCGCTGCCATCATCGGCCCTCCGAGGCGGTCCCGGGTGCGCAGTACACTAGCGCCGTGGCCGCGCAGACATCTGATGTTACGCCGCTCTCGCCGAGGTCCGAGGACGGGCGCTCGGCGACCGAGCGGACGATCGACGGCATCGTCGACCTCATCGTCGGCGGTAGGTTCACGCCCACGACGCGCCTGCCACCCGAGGGTGAGTTGGCCGCCCTCATGGACGTGTCGCGGGGCTCGTTGCGGGAGGCTGTCCGCGTCCTGACACATCTCGGAATTCTCGACGTGCGGGTCGGCGACGGGACCTACGTGACCAACCTGGACGGCGCCGACCTGCTGGGCGGGCTGGGTGTGCTCGGCAAGGTGGCGAACGAGCGGACCGCACTCGAGATCTTCGAGATCCGCCGTGTCCTGGAATCGGCAGCCGCTGCGTCGGCGGCGTCTCGGATCAGTGATGAGCAGCTGGCGGAGCTGGAGGCGCACCTGATCGAACTCCGCTCCGAGCGGGACAGCGATCGCTTCGTGATGCTGGACATACAGTTCCACGACCTGATCGCGGCCGCGTCCGGCAACGTGTCACTGCGGATGCTCTGCAGGGTTTGCTCCGCGCAGACGCAACGGGCTCGCCTCATGCGCGGTCGCAACGTCGAGGGCATCCTTGCCCGCTCCAACGATGAGCACGAGGACATCTTCCGGCACATCGAGGCGCATGAGCCGGCTCTGGCAGCCGCGGCGGCAACCTCCCACGTCGCCAACGTCGAGCGCTGGCTGCGCCAGGAGTTTGCCGCTGCTGAGGACCAGGAGAACGCGGCGGACACCGACGCCGAGGCCCGGATGCCAGGCGAGCCGAGCAACTGAGGCCGGCGGCGACTAGCCCGCCGCCGAGTGCACGGTGTCGGAGCCGTCGAGGTCATCGGACGTGGGGAAGCGAACATCGTGCACCGAGACGCCCACGATCGTTGCGGCGTTCACCGGTTCGTTCATCACACGTCCGGGTGTCTCCATGACCTGATCGATGGCGGGGATGCCCCCCAAGCGGACTAAACATCAGATGTTTCGTCCGACGAATGCGGAGAACCCCGACTGCCGCAAGCCCCCTTCGGGGCTCGGGGTCGTGCGCTCGCGGCGGTATCACCGAGCGCTCACTCCCCCAATGCCCCACCGTGGGCGGCGTGTTCCGCTTCGCCGGCGACGCCGGGGTGGCCGAGTCCTGGCGCGCCTGGGCCGCCGCGGGCGTCAACCACCACAGGTCCGCCAGCCCCGGCCATCTCGCCGGCGACATCGCTCAGGTCGCCCGTTACCTCGGCGTCGGCTGCGTCCATGTCTCCTAGCGGCTGCCGGCAAGGCGCAGGAGCCTTTCCTGTCATTCCGGCGAGGGCAGGAATCCAGCGTCCACCGCCCCGGTTCAGGCCTGCGGCAGGATTACTCGGAACGCTCGCCGGGCCGGTATCTTCCTGCCCGTGACGTCATGGCATCCCGTCGGCGATGTGTCGGACTTCGAGATCGGGTGGCCCGGAGAGGTCCGGATCGGGTCCCAGCAGATCGCGGTGCATCACACGCCCGAGGGTTTCTTCGCAACCGGGGCGATCTGCACGCACGAGGACGAGAGCCTCATCGACGGGCTGCTCGAGGGTTGCGAGATCGAGTGTCCGAGGCACATGGCGATCTTCGACGTGCGAACCGGCGAGGTGCTGTGCGCGCCGGCAAGCGTGCCGCTGCCGACCTATCCCTGCGAGGTGCGGGACAGCGCGGTGTGGGTGCGCGTCCCCGACGAACCCGGCTAATCCGGCTCGGGCCCCGGGACGAGCGCCGGACCATCGACACATACGGGCCGGCGGGATACGCTCGGGAGGGTCGAACGGCCATTTTCCCGGGCACGGAGAGTGGCACGCGCCGCGAGGGGAGGTGGCCTCATGTCGGGCATCAAGAGTTCTGCGCCTGAGCGGCGCCGCGACTGGATCCCTGAAGAGCCGATCGACTTCGCGCCCATCTTCGTCTGGCCCCCGCAGCCCCGCAAGCTCGCAAAGTACCTGTTCGGGTGGGGCGGCTTCCTTTGGCCGTGGCGGGCCATCTGGCTCGGCTTGGCCATCGGGTCGTGGTACTGGCTGTCGCCGGATCTCGCCCAGGCCCGTAATCTCGAGGTGGGCTGGATCGCCACGATCTTCATCCGGAACCTGGTGTTCATCTGGCTCGTCGCCGGCGGGATACACCTGGTCCTGTACACGCTGAAGCTGCAGGGAACCGACCTCAAGCACGACCCGAGATGGCTCTTCGTGGGCCGCCGCACGTTCCTGTTCAAATCCCAGGTTCGCGACAACGTCTTCTGGAGTTGCGTCAGCGGCGTGACCCTCTGGACGGCCTGGGAGGTGCTGTTCTTCTACGGCTACGCGCACGGTTGGGTGCCGTACCTCGGCTGGTCCGACAACCCGGTGCTGTTCGTGCTTCTCTTCGTGGTGGTGGTGTTCTTCCGCAAGATTCACTTCTACTTCACGCACCGGCTCCTGCACTGGGGGCCGCTGTACCGCAGCGCCCACTACCTGCACCACAAGAACACCAACCCGGGGCCGTGGTCGGGCATGGCCATGCACCCCCTCGAGCACCTCATCTACCTGAGCTCGGTGGTCATCCACTTCGTGGTGGCCTCGCACCCGGTCCACATGATGTTCAACATCTTCGAGACCGCCCTGGCACCCGCGCACGGCCACACCGGCTTCCACGGCAAGACCGTCAAGGGCAAGCTGCCGGTGGGCGACTACTTCCACTGGCTGCACCACCGCTACTTCGAGGGCAACTACGGCGAGAACGTGATCCCCCTCGACCGCTGGTTCGGCACGTTCCGGGACGGCCCACCCGACGGGAGCCCCGGCGCACCCCTACCCACCGAGCGCCACTACCAACTCGCCGGCGAGGACCCGGGGGGAGATGGCTCGCCGTGAGTGTCGCCGGACCTAGCGAGGCCTGCGCGGGACG
>JAPONU010000224.1 GCA_026713745.1 bacterium | reverse complement strand
CGAGGCTCAGCCACTCGTGGCGGTCCACGAACTCCTTGATGAGCCGCTCCAGCTTCGCGGGATCCTGCACCCGGTTGCGTGCTTTGCGGAAGACCACGCCCAACATGTCGTCACCCGTGCCGAGTTCTTCGAGGATGGTGCCGTAGTGCTGCTCCAACTCGACCCCCGAGCGCCGCAGCAGCGACGGCCAGTCGGAGCCGTCGGGAACCACGCGCTGCCCTTCAAGCTGCTCGAACTGCTCGTCGGCCATCTTCAGGAACAGCAGATAGGTGAGCTGCTCCAGGTACTCGCCGTACGACAACCCGTCGTCGCGCAGCACATCGCAGAAGTCCCACAACCTCTGCACCAAGGCCTTCGGATCGGCGGTCATGCTGTCCTCCTCCGGCGAACCGACTTCGCCAGCCGGGACGCAGCGATGCGCTCGAGAAGCACCGACGCCGGCTCGTCGGTGGGATCCTGCGGCACGAGCCGCCCAGAGAACGCCGCCGTCAACACTGCGCGGCGAAGAGATCGAATCGCCGCGATCTCGCGGTCAATCTGATCGACCTGCCGATCCACAGCATCGAGGGTAAGTCGGGTTGAGGCGACGACCCGCTCTTGGACCTCAAGTGGAGGAACGGGGAACTCAACTGTCCGGAACCGGCCAAGGGCCAAGTGTGCAATGTTCGTGGTGATCCGTGATTCCTGCTGGAACCGTCCCGCATGCATATGCCGACGGAACACCAACAGTGCCCACTCCGATGTGACCCCCGGCTTGGGCACGAAGCGGATCAGGCTGTTCGTGAATGCGACATCGGGCGGCTCGCCCCGGTAGATGGCGGGTCGCCCGAGTAGTTCTGGACTCTGCCCCTCGTTGAGCAGCACGTCGCCGCTCCGGAGCCGGAACCTCTCGAAGTCAGCCTCATCGAAGTGCATCTGCATGACGTCTGTGGCATCGATCCGATCCTCGAACACGTTGGCAACGCGGAGGTAGGGCTTCATGTTGGTGCCGCTGTGGTACTTCGGAGACCGCTGACGGCCTAGGCCAGTCTCTCCTGTCTCGGCAACCGACTTGACCTGCCAATCGGTCGGAACCCCTCGGGGAATGGCGTTGATGACAACTGACTTCGTCAGAGCTTGACACTTCCTTTCAGCTGATCGCAGCGTGGCTTCGGCGGCGTCGAGGCGGGAGAAGTGTTCTTCGATGGCAACAACGATCCGACCTTGCTCTGAAAATGGCGGTACGACCAACTGGATCGAAGAGGCTGTCGCCTTTGAGATCTCCTTGAATGTCGTACCGGTTCCCATGGCCTGGATTCCGGGGGTGGCGTGACGGAGGTACCAGTAGAGATACTCGCTTAGCAGGCCCTCCAGAGGGACAAAACTCTTGCATCCTTGACTCGTGCAGACTGGTCCGGAGGCAATCGCGACATAGCCGATCGGCGCTCGGGAAGAGAAAACGACGGCACCTCTGGGCATGAGTGTCGCGGAGCACGACTCGTATCCCAGTTGTGTGAGGGAGCGCCGGCCCTGCCGAATATACGTGCCCTCGTGGCGAGAGAGATCGTCCGGGGTGACCCAAGAAACGTCGCCCCCCCAGTTGTCAGCGATACCCGTTCTCGGAGTACTACCTCCGACGACATCGCAGACGTCCCCAATCCGAACTCTGGCCCAGCCGGAGGGCACCGTCTCGCTCACGCGACCAGCGCTTCAGTCAACTCGTCGAGTAGCGGCGCGAGTGCGGCACCGAACAGTTGGCGGGCTCGGCCGTAGCCGCCGTGGGTGCTGAAGGGTGGGCCTTGGAGGTCGGGTGGTGTGATTGTGAGGCTGGTGGCGAGGTGGTCGCGGATTAGGCGGAGGTAGGCGGTCTGCTGGTCGGTCAGTTCTCGGCCGGCGTTTCGTTGTTGTTGTAGCCAGGCTTCGAAGCGTTCGTTGACGAGGTCGGGGTAGGCGACGAGTTCGTCGGTCAGGTCGAGGGCGTAGCGGACGAGGCTGACGAGGTCGGTGTTGACGCGGTGGCCCGAGCCGCGCACTTTGCTGGAGTCGAGGGTTTCGTAGGCGGCCCAGAGGTCCTTGGTGGTCCAGCGGTGGGGTGGGCGGGCGATGGCGTTGGCGAGTTCTCTGATGTCGGCGTAGGTGAGCCCGGTGCCGCGGGGCTGGTCGTAGAGCACCTGCAGGGCGGTTATCTGGTCGCGGTTCTCGTCGATGAAGGTCCGGAACGACTCGACTTGGCGGCGGGCCCGGTCGGTGGCGTCGACGGAGAACTCGCCGGTGATGACCTTGTCGACCGAGGCGGAGTCGATCATCTGCTCGTAGCTGCGGCGAACGTCGATCAGCTTCTCCCGCAGTTGCGGGTTGCCGGCGAGGGGTTGCAGGGCGTCG
>JAPONU010000223.1 GCA_026713745.1 bacterium | reverse complement strand
TCTGAACTGGCAGTTCGCCGGCTACATCGACGACGCCGTCGGCTGGATGCAGATCCACCTCTACGACATCGCCGACTCGGGGATCGGCACCGGCCCGTTCAGCGATTTCGTGACGATCAATCTGGTGTCCCCGCTGCGCGACTTGTTCTCCTCCGCCATCCCGTGGCCGGTCATGATCGGCATCGGCGTGGTGCTGGGGCTGGCGGCGCGGGGCGTCCGGCTGGGGATCGGCATCGGCGCGGCGCTCACGGTCATCGGGTTGCTGGGCACCTGGGAGAATGCCATGGACACCCTCGCGCAGGTGGTGGTGGCCGTGGTCGTGACCCTCCTCATCGGCGTGCCGCTGGGCATCCTGGCCGCCCAGCGCGACCGGTTCCGGGCGGCAATGAACCCGTTCCTGGACTTCCTGCAGACCATTCCCAGCTTCGTCCTGCTGGTGCCGGTGATCATGCTGTTCCACGTGGGGCGTATCCCGGGCATCATCGCCTCGGTGCTGTACGCCCTGCCCGCCGCGGTGCACTACACCGACCTGGGGTTGCGGAGGGTGCCGCAGGAGATCGGCGAGGCGGCCGACAGCTTCGGGTCCACGCGCCTGCAGCGGCTCCGGCGGGTGGATCTGCCCCTCGCCGCTCCCGAACTGATGGTGGCCATCAACCAGACGATCATGCTGGTCCTGTCGATGGTCGTGATCGCCGGCCTCGTTGGCGGCGGCGGTCTGGGATTCGAGGCCGTCAAGGGCCTGCGCCGCAGCGACAGCGTCGGCAGCGGCTTCGAGGCCGGCATCGCCATCGTGCTCCTCGCCGGCATCCTCGACCGGCTGACCCGGGCGGTGGCCGACCGCCTGCGACCCCCACCGGCGGTGGGTTGAGCCGCGAGTCCCTGCCCACCCCACGTCGTGCGGGCGGCCGGAGCCCACTGTCGCGGCACTGGGAGAAGAGGATTGGTGTCGGAATACCAGGTCAGAAGTAATTCGGCGAGTCTCTGCGCGCTCTTTCCCACGTGTCTGGGTCGCCCACGAGGTCATCGACGCCGTCGACACCATCAACGCCACCATTCCCCGCCGCCACCTCGACACCGACACGAGCCTGCACATCCAGAGCGAGTCCTCCCAAACGCGGCCACCGGCCACCCGGCTCCACGACGGGCCATGATCCTCCAGCCGTCCTTCTAGTGTATATATACGAAGAGTCGATATGGCATTATCGGCGACTTAGTTCGGATATACCAAATGTGGGTCTCTGGATGCAGATACACTGTGGTCGTGACGAAGCGTCTCATTGATGTTGACGATGAGATCCTTGACCGTGCCCGCGAACTGCTGGGGGGAGCGACGATCAAGGACACGGTCAACACGGCGTTGAAGGAGTTCAGCGACCGTGACACGCGGGTCCGCCTGTTCGCCCACATTCAGCGTCTGGCGGCGGGGGATCTGGGGGATCCGGAGGTCATGCGCGGCGCGCAGCGGGAATGGCCGCAGCGGTGACGCCGCGGGGCGGACCGCACTACCTGGTCGACAAGAGCGCCCTCGCCCGCAGCCACCTCGGCGCCGTTGCCGAGCGGCTCGCGCCCCTGTATCCCGCCTCGGAGGTCGCGACCTGCCCGATCATCGATCTGGAGTTGCTCTTCAGCGTGCGCAACGACGTCGAGCAAGCCCTGGTGCGCGAGGAGTTGCGGGCGATGCGCTCGTTCCCGGTCGACGGGACGGTCACCGACCGCGCCATCGAGGTGCAGGGATTCCTGGCCGGCACGGGCCGTCACCGCCTCCCGATCACCGACCTGCTGATCGCCGCCGTCGCCGAGGTCAACGATCTAGTCGTGTTGCACTACGACAAGGATTTCGACACCATCGCCGGCGTGACCGGCCAACGGACCGAGTGGATCGCGCCGCGCGGCTCGCTGTAGGCGGCTCCGGACTCCGAACCGCCCGACGGCTCGTGACGGCTTCGATGAGCACGAGCCAGTCTCGGAGCACGTCGTGGATGACCAGGTCGGGCATCTTGCCGTGCTGATCGAGACCGATCCCCAAATCCGCTAGCCCTGCTGCGTTGTGAGTCGCGAACTTCTCGTCCGCGTCGCCGATGTACAGGACCGCCCCACCCGGCGTTAGGACCGGGCAGAAGTCCTCCACAATCCTCGCCACCAACTCGTTCCGATCCTCCCCCGAAGCCGGCACGTAGCGGTCGAACAGAGCGTCGATTGCGGCTTGCGTGTGCTCGATCTCTCTGGCTGCGGCCCCAAGAGCTTGCCCAGGCATGAGACACTGCTGCGGCACTCCGCATCGAGCGCGCACACCGATCCCGGGCTCAGACCTCGTAGCGCCGGTTCACGTCGACGAGTTCCACCGGGGCGCCGAACGCCTCGGTGACCTCTCGTTGGAATGCCGCTGCGTCGGAGCCGGGCGCAAGGTGGGTGAGAAGGAGCCGCCCCACGCCGGCATCGGCGGCCATCGCTCCCGCCTGCATGGCGCTCAAGTGCGGGGAGGGTGGCACGAGGTCCCGGTGGAGGAACGTGGCCTCGCAGAGGGCGAGGTCGATGTCGTCGCCCAGCCGGTCGAACGACCAACCGTCGCCGGTGTCGGCGGAGAAGGCGAAGGAGCGCCCGCCGCTGTCCACCCGGGGGGCGAGCGTCTCCACGGGGTGGTCGGTGCGGGAGAAGCGCCACTGCTGGTCGCCGATGGTGGCGCCGTCGCCGTCGCTGATGGTCCGCCAGTCGATTGTGGGGGCCAGGTCATTCGCTCCGGCGAGGGCGCGGGCGAGCGCATGCGTGCCGGCGGTGCCGTAGACCGGCATGGGCCCGCGGTCCAGGAAGTAGCGGCAGGCGATGTAGGCCATCGCCAGGTCGAGCCAGTGGTCCGGGTGCTCGTGGGTGACGACGATGGCGTCGATCTCGGTGAGTTGGCGGTGGCGCTGGAGGTTCGCCAGCGTGCCGGGTCCGGCGTCGAGCCACACCCGGGTGCTCTCGGACTCCACGAGGTAGCCCGTGCAGGCCAGGCCGGGTCCGCTGTAGGAGCCCGAGCAGCCGAGCACGGTGATGCTCAGCCCCATGAACCCGCCGGCGACGTCGCGACGTGGAGACACGCGAATTCCACAGGCACGTCACGGTATCGGGAACGCGGCCTGAGGCATCCCACCTCGGACCGATGTCACGTCGGCCCCGCTCGCAGCCTCACGGGCATCAGCGCGCCCGTGGCCCGGCTGCGTCGTCGCCCGTGGCGGCCACCGGTACGGTGCGGTGATGGTCGGGCGCGTGCTGGTGACCGGGGGCGCCTCGGGGATCGGGGCCGGGACCTGCCGGGTGCTGGCGGCCGCCGGTTGGGATCCGATCCCCGCCGACCTCGACGCCGCCGGCGACGCCCTCGCTCTCGACGTCACCGACGAGGCGGACTGGGACAGGGTGCTCGACGCCACCGGAGCGCTCGCGGGACTCGTGAACTGCGCCGGCATCCGCACCCGCAGTGACATCGTCGACACCGCGGTGGCGGAGTTCGAGCGCCACCTGCGGGTAAACGTCACCGGAACCTGGCTGGGCGTCCGCGGGTTCCTGCGCCGCCACCGTCCGGGAGCGGCGGGCGCGATCGTGAACATCGCCTCGGTCAACGCCGAGATCGCCGTGGCCGGCCAGGCCCACTACGTGGCCTCCAAGGGCGC
>JAPONU010000222.1 GCA_026713745.1 bacterium | reverse complement strand
GCGCACGGGGATGTCGTAGATGATCATCGGCAGGGGCGTGGCGGAAGCGATGGCCCGGAAGTGGTCGTACAGGCCGGCCTGCGGGGGGCGGTTGTAGTAGGGGGCGACCGACAGGATGCCGGCGGCCCCGGCCTCGGTGGCCCGCTCGGTCAACTCCACGGCGGCCGCGGTGTCGTTGCTGCCGGCCCCGGCCAGGACCGGCACGTCGACGGCCTCGACCACCGTCGCGATCAGGTCGATCTGCTCGTCGTGGCTGAGGGTCGGCGACTCGCCGGTCGTGCCCGCCACCACCAGGCCCTCGTTGCCGCACGCCACCAGCCAGCGAGCCAGCTCGGCGGCGCCATCGAGGTCCAGGGCGCCGGCGCTTCCGAACGGCGTCACCATGGCGGTGATGACGCGGCCGAAGCGCGGCCGGGCGCCGACGTGGTGTGTCATGGCGCCGAGGCTACCTGCCGCCGGTCGCCGGCGCGCGGTGCTCCGAGCGCCTCAACGGAAGTCCCGGGAGGCCGGAGCGCGGCCGATCGGGAGCGCCTCGAGCCTCTCGGCGACGACGTTCAGCACCCCTTCGGAACACTCCAGCCGTCCCCGTACCAGCAGGGCGGGCGCCGCGGCGGCCAGCTTGCGGTGGTGCTGCCAGCAGCCCGGCGAGACCACCACGTTCATCAACCCGGTCTCGTCCTCGAGGCTCACGAAGATGACCCCTCCGGCGGTGGCGGGACGCTGGCGATGCGTCACCACTCCCCCCACCAGTACCTTCTCCCCGTCACTGCAGCCGGCCAGATCGGCCGCCGTCACCACGCCGAGATCCGCCAGTTCGGCCCGGATGAACCGGGTGGGGTGGCCGTCTGGAGCCACCCCGGTGGCCCAGAGGTCCGCCCGGGACACCTCGCTGGGCGACATGGCCGGCAGCGGGGGCGCCCGCTCGCCGACAACGACACCCGGCAGGCGGTCGGCGCCTGCCCGGCCCAGTGCCCCCGCCGTCCACAGCGCGGCGCGCCGGTCGAGGTCGAAGCAGCCGAAGGCCCCGGAGGTGGCGAGCGCCTCCAGCGCCGCCGGCGACAGTGACGGCACCCGGCGGCGCAGGTCCTCCACCGAGCGGTAGGGCCGGCCGGCGTCGATCTCGGCGGCCGGTTTCTTCCCGACGCCCCGCACGTCGCCGAGGCCCAGCCGCACCGCCCAGCCGCCGGTGGAGTCCCCCGCCCGCTCCAGCCCGGCCACAGCCGCCGAGGCGTTGAGGTCGGGGGTGCGCACCACCACCCCGTGGCGGCGGGCGTCGCCCACCAGGGTGTGGGGCGACCAGAACCCCATCGGCTGGGCTCGCAGCAGGGCGGCGCAGAACGCCGCCGGGTAGTGGTACTTGATCCACGACGAGGCGTAGACGAGATACGAGAACGACACGGCGTGGCTCTCGGGGAAGCCGTAGTTGGCGAAGGCGTCCAGCTTCCGCCAGATCTGCTCGCCGACCTCGTTGCCGATGCCGTTGGACCGCATCCCCGCGAAGAACCGCTCCTTGAGCCGCCCCAGGTGCTCGTGGCTGCGCTTGGAGCCGACCGCCTGGCGGAGCCGGTCGGCCTCGGCCGCGCTGAAGTTGGCCGCGTCGATGGCGATCTGCATGAGCTGCTCCTGGAAGAGTGGCACGCCGAGGGTCTTGGCGAGCGCCCGCTCCAGGAGCGGATGGGGGTAGGTGACCTCCTCGGTGCCACCTCGGCGCCGGATGTACGGGTGGACCGAGCCGCCCTGGATGGGGCCGGGCCGGATGAGGGCCACCTCCACGACGAGGTCGTAGAAGCAGCGGGGCTTCAGCCGGGGCAGCGTGGCCATCTGGGCGCGCGACTCCACCTGGAACACGCCCACCGTGTCGGCCGCGCAGAGCATCTCGTAGACCTCGGGCTCCTGGGGCAGGGCCGCGAGGTCGATCTTGGTGCCGTCGGAGGTGGCAACGAGGTCGATGGCGTACCGCAGCGCCGACAGCATCCCGAGCCCCAGCAGGTCGAACTTCACCAGCCCCACCGCAGCGCAGTCGTCCTTGTCCCACTGCAGGACGCTGCGACCCTTCATGCGCCCCCACTCCACGGGGCACACCTCGATCACGGGCCGGTCGCAGATGACCATGCCTCCCGAGTGGATCCCGAGGTGGCGGGGGAACCCCTCGACCTCGGCGGCCAGCTCCAGCACCTCGGCCGGGACGGGGCTGTGCGGGTCGGCCGCCTCCTGCTGGATGCCCTGCCGGTGGTCGATCAGCTTCGACAGGGAATCGCCCCCGCCGTGGCCCAGCGCCCGTGCCATGTCGCGAACCGCCGAGCGGGAGCGGTAACAGATGACGTTGGCCACCTGGGCACAGTTGTGGCGCCCGTAGCGCTCGTAGACGTACTGGATGACCTCCTCGCGGTGGCCGCTCTCGATGTCCACGTCGATGTCGGGGGGGCCGTCGCGTGCCGGGGACAGGAACCGTTCGAACAGCAGGTCCAGCGAGACGGCGTCCACGTTGGTGATGCCGAGGGCGTAACACACCGCCGAGTTGGCCGCCGAGCCGCGGCCCTGGCAGAGGATCCCGGACCGACCGCAGAACTCCACGATGTCCCACACCACCAGGAAGTAGCCGCAGAATCCCAGCGTCTCGATGATGTG
>JAPONU010000221.1 GCA_026713745.1 bacterium | reverse complement strand
GACAAGAAGAATCTCATCCTGCAGGGGCCACCGGGTACGGGGAAGACGTGGTTGGCCAAGCGGCTGGCGTACGCGCTGATCGGACGCAAGTCGGAGAGCCGGGTCCGGCCGTTCCAGTTCCATCCGAACCTCTCCTACGAGGACTTCGTGCGCGGCTGGCGTCCAGAGGAGGGCGGCGGACTGCGGCTCGTTGACGGGCCGTTCCTCGAGGCTGTCGAGGCTGCCGCGGGCAACCCGGACGACAAGTACGTCGTCGTCATCGAGGAGATCAACAGGGGCAACCCCGCCCAGATCTTCGGCGAGATGCTCACCCTGCTTGAGGCCGACAAGCGCAAGCCCGCCGAGGCGATCGCGCTGAGTTACCCCAGGCCCTCCGGCGAGCGTGTTCACATCCCGCCGAACCTCTATGTCATCGGCACGATGAACGTGGCCGACCGTTCGCTGGCTCTCGTGGACTTTGCTCTGCGCCGGCGGTTCGCGTTCGTGGATCTCGAACCGACGTTCGGAGACACATGGCGGACATGGGTCAGCGAGCAGTGCGGGATCGAGGAGGAGTTCCTGCAGGACATCGAGACCCGCCTTGGCGCGTTGAACAATGCCATCGCCGACGATGCCGTCCTCGGTGCGCATTTCCGGATCGGCCACAGCGTGGTCACGCCGCCACCCGGCGTTGAGATCCAGGATCAGCAGCAGTGGTTCAGGCACGTAGTGGAGACCGAGATCATGCCCCTCCTGGGGGAGTACTGGTTCGACGATCCGAAGAAGGCCGAGTCCGAGGGGGAGAAGCTATTCCGAGGCCTCACACCGTGAACGACTCGGCCGGCGGCGGTGCCCTCGTCGGCAGGATCCCGGTGCGTAACGTCTGGCTGCTGATGCTGTACGCCTCCCGGCTGTTCCGTGAGATCCCAGGCAGTCGGCGGTATGCCGCCGAGGAGTATCCCGACGACATTCCGGACCTCGTCGCGGAGATCCTCGTCCACGCGGTGCAGCGTCGCCTGCGCCGGAATCTGAGCTCCGAGCTTCAGCGCCGGCAGGCCGACCTCACCAGGGTCCGAGGGCGGATGGACCATCTGCGCACCGAGCGCCGCAGCCTGCTTCAGCGCGGCAGGATCGCATGCACGTTCGACGAGTTGACCACCGACACGCCACGCAACCGATTCGTCAAGGCGGCACTCCGGGAACTGACCAGGACCGTCCGCAACGGGGAGTTGGTGCGGCGCTGCCGCAGCGGCGCCGCGGCGCTCGAACGGGCCGGGGTCGGGAGCGATCCGTCGGCGATTCAATACCGGAACCGGACCACGACACCGGAGGTGGCCGGTCGAACCAACGCCGAGGACCGGCAGATGCTGGCGGCGGCCCGACTCGCCTTCCGGCTGAGGTTGCCGACGGAGGACGCGGGATCGGTCCACCTGTCCTCACCGGATCGCGACGACGTTCGGGCGCGGACCCTCTTCGAGGCCGCCGTCGGGGGGTTCTACGAAACCGTCCTCTCTCCTCACGGCTGGAAGGTGGGTACGGGGAGAAGAATCCACTGGCAGTACGAACATGCGACCTCCGGAATGGCCGAGATCCTTCCCTCGATGAAGACTGACATCGTCCTGGAAGCGCCCGCCGGCCCGGAGCGGCAGGCGCACCAGCGGCTCGTCATCGATACGAAGTTCACACACATCCTGAGCCCCGCCCAGTACGGGGACGAGAAGCTGCGAAGCGGCTACCTCTACCAGATGTACGCCTACCTGCGATCCCAGGAAAGCGCTGACGATCCCCTGTCGCAGAACGCCTCGGGGCTGTTGTTGCACCCGTCCGTGGGGCGTCACGTCGACGAGGCGGCCACCATACAGGGGCACCGGATCCGCTTTGCCACGGTGGACCTCGCGGCGGAAGGTCCGGCCATCAGGGAGCGCCTGCTCTCCCTTGCCGGCGCCCACTCGCCGCCCAGCGGGCACCACCGGTGAGCCGGTTCTGGTCGAACAGCAGCCGCACGCGGTCGTGGCCAGGGCACGCTCAGGAATCGACGCGGATGAAGGTCCACCGGCCCTGGTAGCCGGGTAGTAGCG
>JAPONU010000220.1 GCA_026713745.1 bacterium | reverse complement strand
CGCGGACGTGTTCGGCATGGTCTCCGACGAGTTGGAGGCCGCGGTCTCGGTCTTCTTCGTGCGCAAGGGCCGCGTCATGGGCCAGCGCGGTTTCATCGTGGACCGTGCGGAGGACCTCTCGGGGCCCGAGCTGATGGGCCGGGTGCTGGAGCGCATCTACTTCGACGAGAACCCGCTGGGCTACCCGAAGGCGGTACTCGTGCCGGAGTTGCCTGCCGCCGGGGAAATGTATGTCGACTGGTTGGGGCGCCTGCGGGGCTCGAAGGTGCAGATCAGGGTGCCGCAGCGGGGCGCCAAGCGGCGCCTGGCGGAGACCGCCCGCCAGAACGCCGCAGACTCCCTCCAGCGCCACCGCCTCAAGCGGGCCAGCGACCACAACAGCCGCGCCCGGGCGCTCAACGAGCTGCAGCAGTACCTGGGTCTTCCTGAGGCCCCGCTGCGTATCGAGTGCTACGACATGAGCCACCTCGGCGGGCAGGACTACGTGGGCTCGATGGTGGTCATGGAGGACGCCCTGCCGCGCAAGTCCGAGTACCGCCGCTTCCGCCTGCGCCACGTGGACGGCAACGACGACCTGGCGGCCATGGAGGAGGTGCTGGAGCGGCGCCTGCGGAACTACCTCGAGGGCCGCCACCTGCCGCCCGCCGAGCGGGGCCGCTTCGCCTACCCGCCGCAGCTGCTGCTGGTGGACGGCGGACTCGGGCAACTGGGCGTGGCCAAGCGGGTGCTGTCGCGCCTCGGCTTGGCGGGGGAGATCCCGGCCGCCGCGCTGGCAAAGCAGTTCGAGGAGGTGTTCGTGCCCGACCAACCCGAGGCGGTGCGCATACCCCGCCAGTCCGAGGCCCTCTACCTGCTGCAGCGCATCCGCGACGAGAGCCACCGCTTCGCCCTGGCGTACCACCGGCAACTGCGGGGCAAGCGCATGACCACCTCGGCGCTGGACGGCATCACCGGCCTGGGCCCGGCCCGGCGCAAGCGGCTGGTGGCCGAGCTGGGCGGGGTGAGGGCCGTCCAGGCCAGTTCCCTGGAGGATCTGCAAGCACTCAGCTGGCTACCCGACACCGTCGCCGAAGCAATCCACGCCAAGTTCCACGCCTGAGCAGCATCCCGCTCGTTCGCGTTGACATGAATGCGCGTTTGGCCTAGTTTGAGTTCACATCTGCGCATCGACGTACTCCGATGAGCAGCTCAAGGGGAAGGACTTCTGATGAACGGCACGATCCGGACCGGCAAGCGGCGCGTTGGATTTTCAGCCTGGTTGGCATGTCTTTTGGCCCTCGCCGTCTTCGCGGTCGCCTGCGGCAGCGACAGCGAGTCGAGTAGCGAGGCCCCTGCCGCGCCGCCTGCTGCGGAGCCTCCTGCTCCTGCCCCGGAGCCTCCTCCGGCTCCGGAGCCTGCTGCGGAGCCTCCTGCTCCTGCCCCGGAGCCTGCTGCGGAGCCCCCTCCTCCCCCGGAGCCTCTGCCGGAGCCCCCTGCTGCGGAGGGCCCTGTCGACCCGTACAACGGGACTGTCGGGCTGATCGAGTCGGACGAATACGTGGCAGACCTCGAGGCGGCCAACACCGATGTCACAATCGGATTCGGATTGATCGGTAGCGGGATCGACTTCCACGTCACGGTCGGGGAGGGCGCTGAGCGAGCGGCCGATGAGGCCGGAATCACTCTGGTCCTGCTGGACAACAACTATGAGGCCGACAAGTCGGTCGAGAACGCACGCCAATTCGTCAACCAGGGTGTGGATGCCGTTATCGAGTATCAGTGCGACGTTCCGACGAACGACGTGATCGCCGACATGATGGCGAACGCGGACCCGCCGATCCCCATCATCGCCATCGATTGTCCAGTGCCCGGCGCTCCATTCTTCGGCGGGAGCAACACCGTTGCCGGGACGCTCGGCGGCGTGGATCTCGCCAACCTGGTGGCGGACAGAGGTTGGCCGGTCGAGTCGACCGCCTACGTCTATCTTGACTTCACCCCAGCCGGTGAAGCCGCTGCACTGCGTCGACAGGGTTACATCGACGGATTCAAGAGCGTCCTGACGGACTTCCCGGACAGTCAGATGTTCGACCTGGACACCGAAGGCACAGAGGACGCTCTCAACAAGGTGCGTCAGTGGCTGACCGGGCACCCTGAGTTCGAGTTCGTGGCCGTCGGATCGATCGAGGATGGACGGGCGCTCGGCGCGCACCAGGCGCTCGTGGCCGCCGGTCGGGAGGAGACCTCGCTGATCATGAGCCAGGGCTGTGACAACGTCGCCCGGGACTTCCTCCGTCAGGGTGACCCGATCTTCGCGGGTTCAGTCGATTACGGGCCGGCAGACTACGGTTTCAACACGATCTCCCTCGCCCTGGACATCCTCAACGGTGATCCGGTTCCCCACGAATTCTTCGTGACGCACGTCAATTGCACCCCGGAAACGGTTGACATCATTTACCCGCAGTGATCATCGTGGTTCGGCCGACCCGCCTCCTGCTGGTCGGCCGGGCATCCTGAACGCAGGTGGTTGCGCCGCCGATGTCAGAGTCCGTCCTGGTTGAACTCCAGAGGATCACGAAGAGCTACCCAGGCCAGATCGCGCTCGATGACGTCTCCATGCAGATTCAGCGTGGCGAGGTGCACGCCCTCGTTGGCGAGAACGGAGCGGGCAAGTCGACTCTGATCCGGGTGCTGGCCGGAGCCACCCAGCCTGATTCGGGTCGAATCGTCGTCGACGGTCGAGAAGATCGCCTCGGGGGGCCGGCGGCGGCGCGGGCACTCGGGTTCGCTGTCGTCCATCAGGAGCCCCAGATCGCTCCGAACCAGACTGTCACGGAGAACATCTTCCTTGGAGCGCTGCCGTCGCGACTCGGCGTGTTCGACCGCGCCGCAGCGGTCGCCCGAGCACGCCGGGTCCTCGAGCCCTTCGAGGTCGACGTTGATCCCCGACGGCGGATGGCGGACTACGGGGCGGCGGCACGTCGTGTTGTCGAGATCGCTCGGGCGGTCTCGCAGAACGCCCGCCTTCTCATACTCGATGAACCGACAGCGGCACTTCCGGCGGCCGAACGAGCGTCGCTCCTGACGCTCGTCCGCGAGTTCGCCTCGTCGGGCGGCAGCGTCCTCTACGTGTCCCACCATCTCGACGAGATCCTCGACGTCTCTGATACGGTCACCGCCCTGCGCAACGGACAGCACGCGGGGACGCGGCCTCGGGCGGAGGTAACTCGAGAGGTCGCGATCAGGATGATCCTCGGGACCAGTCTCGAAGCAGGCGAGAGTCGTGATCGACCCACGCCCGGCGCAGTCGTCCTCGATGTTGAGCGATTGGTCACCGAACGCGGGGGCTCTCCTCACGACCTCACGGTCCGCAGTGGTGAAATCGTCGGTCTGTTCGGACGGATCGATGCCGGGCACGAGCGTCTCGCACGGGCGGTGGCCGGTGTCACCCGGCCGAAGGCCGGACGGATGTGCCTGCGCGGCAAGGTCTACAGGCCTCGCTCTCCCCACGGGGCCCGGCGAGGGGGCGTCGG
>JAPONU010000219.1 GCA_026713745.1 bacterium | reverse complement strand
CGTCCAGGCCCCGACGGCCTCCAACATGCAGACCTGGCACTTCGTGTTGGTGACCGAAGGCGACAAGATCGAGGCGATCGCCGGGCTGTACCGGCGCGGGTTCGAGGCGTACGTGCGCGGACCCACCCTCGCCGACCGGGCGGCCGGGGACGGACGCTCCTCCGGCGGGAGATTCGCGGGTCACGACAAGACGTGGGTGGCGCAGCAGCGACGGGTCATCGACTCCGCGGTCTACCTGGCGGAGAACATGCACCGCAGCCCCGTGCTGCTCATCCCCTGTGTGACGACCCGGTCCGAGCGTCCCACCGACGTGGTTGCCGAGGGCGGCTCGGTCGTCCAGGCCGCGTGGAGCTTCATGCTGGCGGCCCGTGAGCGCGGCCTCGGCACCTGCTGGACCACCCTGCACCTCGCCTACGAGCGGGAGGCGGCGGAGATCCTCGACATCCCGTACGAGCAAGTCCGCCAGTTCGCCCTCATCCCGGTGGCCTACACGCTCGGCACCGACTTCAAACCTGCCACCCGCGGCGGGATCGAGAACGTGATCAGCTGGAACCGCTGGAGCCGTTGAAGTCCGCGCCGGTCGCCGGGCCACCCGGCGCCGGCGTTGGCGCGGTCCGGACTCGATACCCGCGCGGGACACGAGCGGCGTGCGCCCTCATGCTCGGCTGGGTGAGCGTTGCAGCTGTGCTGGCACTTCCCGCCGGGGTTACCGCAGCCGGGTCCGGGCCGATGCAGGCGATCTCGCCTCCGGGAGAGTTCGATCCCGGTGACCCGCCGCTCGTGCGGTTCTCCTCCGATGAGGCGGCTGTCGTGCGCGGTCCCGAGTTCGTACGAGGCGCGGCTCGCAGCGGCGACAGCCTCATCGCCGCCTCCCGAGGCCGCACCTGCGCGGTGCGCGGTGACGGTGACGTGACCTGCTGGGGTATGGACGGTGCCCGGGAGCGGTTGAGCGTGGCCGGATTGGCGAACGTCGTGAGCGTCACGAGCGGCGACCACCTCGAGGTCGCTCTCCACGTCTGCGCACTGCACAGCGACGGGACCGTGTCGTGCTGGGGCCCGGGTCGCATGGGGCAGCTCGGAGGTGGCGAGATGCACAGCAGCTACCTGCCCGTGCAGGTGCTCGGGCTCTCCGACGCGGTGGCACTCGCCGCCGGATCGGAACACACCTGCGCCGTGCACGCCAACGGCCGGGTCTCCTGCTGGGGCAGCGGATTGCTGGGTCAACTGGGCCATCCCAATCTGACGCCGGTCAGCAGCCCGCAGCAGGTCCCGAACCTCAGCGACGTCGAGAAGATCGATGCGGGACCGACCTCGAGCTGTGCCGTCCACTCCGGGGGCGGCCTGACCTGCTGGGGTTCCGGCGGGGGAGCCGGCAACGTCCATACCTTCACCCCCGGCAGGGTCGACGGCCTGCCGGCAGTGGTCGCGGTGTCGACCGGCTGGGATCGCACCTGCGCGGTGACCGTGGCGGGCGAGGTCTACTGCTGGCCGGCGGCCGACGTGGCCCGTCCCGAGCGGGTTGACGGGGTGACGGGGGCGGTATCGATCTCGGTGGGCGACGGCGGTGTCTGCGTGGTGCATGACGACGGCGGCGTGTCGTGCTGGGGAGAGCAGAATGCCGCCGGGCAGCTCGGCAACGGCACCAGGTCCCCGCAACCCCGCCCGGCTCGGATTCCCGGCGTCGGGGCGGCGGTGGCCGTGACGATGAGCGTGGGATCGGATCGAATCGGGGCGCACACCTGCGTGGCCCACGAGGACGCCTCGTATTCCTGCTGGGGGGGCAACCGCGCCGGTCAGCTGGGCGATGGCACCTCGACGGGGAGGCCGTACGCGGCCGCGGTCATTACTCCGGCCCCGATTACCGGGGATCGGATCCCCCGCGATGCCACGGACCTGTTGCGGACTTGGTTGGACGAGGTCGTCCGGCAGAGGGAGCGCGAATACCCCTGGCTGCGAGCCTCCTGGGACCACGTACGAGAACTGACTTCCGCTGTCCCGCTCGACAGCATCTCCGGGATCGTTCAGCCCGTTTGCGACGGACCCGGCGAACCGTCCGCGTGCCGAGCCGAGAGCATGATGGTCTCCGAGCTGGAGCTTGGAACCGTCGTTCATGAGTTGGCGCACGTCTACGACGCCACCACCGGGCTGGCGCAGCGTCGTGCTTGGGGCGCTGTACAGCTCTACTTCGGCATCAGATATCCAGACTGCTTCCGGGACCACGGGCAGCGGCCCGGTTCGGAAATTCTCGCCGACACCCTGACGCATCTCGTCGTGCCGTTGGCGTCGCTTGCCTATTTCGAGACCGGTTGCCCCGGTCTGGGAGACCAGCCGGATCGCGAGGCCGAGGAGGTCGTCCTGTCCGGGTTGGCGGGAGAGGTGCCCGACTGGTACACCGACAACGTCACGAACGGTGCCGGACTGTGGGCGCTGCTGCGGCGCGTCCTGTCGCCGATCCTGCTGGCGAGCCTGGCAAGCGAGTTCGGCGGGCTCTGCTCGACCGACTGGGTTGGCTTCCCGCCGGACTGGTCCCTGGTCCCACCGGCGGGAGCCAATCCCTTCCGCAGCGGCGGGTGCTAGTGGGCAGACTCGGCCCAACGGTGAGATGAGGCGCGAGTTCAGGCGAGGGCGTAGCGGGTAGCTCTCTCGTCGGGTGCGGGCTCGCTGGACGCGCGGCGCTGCTCGCAAAGATGGATGAGATGCGCCAGTACCGACCTCTCGGCGGCCGGATGCAGCATCTTCGGAGTGTCTGTGTACATCCGGGCCACCAACTCGGGGATCGTGGCAGGTCCGTCACCGAGGCATTCCAGGATCTGCGCCGTGCGGTGATGGCGGTGCGCCAGAAGTGCCCGGGCGTAGCGCACCGG
>JAPONU010000218.1 GCA_026713745.1 bacterium | reverse complement strand
TCCGGAACCACCGGAGGGTTGGCTGGCCTTCGCGTCGCTGGTGGCGCATCAGGACAGCGGCGAACCCGACAGCGACGTGCACGAGGACGACGTGGCGATGCTCGTCTACACGAGCGGCACGACGGCGTTCCCGAAGGGCGTGCTGATCTCGCACCGCAACTACCTCATCTCGACGACACCGGCCTGGACGCTCGCGCTCGACCTCGGCCCGCAGGTCGTGTGGCTGTTCGTCATGCCCTTCTTCACGATCGCCGGGCTCGGCAGCATGACCTCGATCATCAACTGCGGCGCCACGATCGTCCTGGCCCACACCATCGACCCGGCCGCGGCGATACGGATCATCTCCGCCGAGCAGGTCACCTACATGGCGCAGACACCCACGTTCTTCCTCGCCATGACGACCCAGCCCGACTTCGGAGACGCCGACCTAGCGACGCTGCAGCGCTGCATCACCTACGGCGGCACCGTCCCATCACACATGATCACGGCCTGGCGGGAGGCGTCGCCAGGGATCACCTGGGGGACCTACTGGGGCCAGTCGGAGTTGAGCCAGCTGGGCACGGTCGGGTGGTTCTCGTCACTGGAGGACATCCCCGGCGGGGACGCCTCCTGGATCGGTACACCGGTCCCGCAACTCGAGATACGCGTGGTTGACGATGACGGCGCCGACACCGAGGTCGGCGAGCTGATCTGCCGCTCGCCGTCGGTGATGCTCGGCTATCTCGACGACCCCGAACGCACCAGGGAGGCGTTCCGGGACGGTTGGTTGCACACCGAGGACATCGTCCGCATCGACGATGACGGGAACCTCTTCTTCGTCGACCGCAAGAAGGACATGATCAAGACCGGCGGGATGAACGTGTCGTCGGTGGAGGTGGAACGAACTCTCTACGGCCACGACGCCCTCATGGAGGTGGCCGTCGTGGGTCTGCCCGACGACTACTGGTCCGAGGCCGTCACCGCCTTCGTCGTGCCCAAGGTGGGGCGAACGGTCGAACCCGATCAGATCATCGACCACTGTCGCGCGACATTGGCCGGTTACAAGGTCCCCAAGGCCGTGCACGTCGTCGACGCGTTGCCCAAGGACACCCAGGGCAAGATCCTCAAGCGCCGCCTGCGCGACGAGTACTCCTGACCGCCTCCCCCGCAGCGATCGGTGAGGAGGCTGCCGGGCTGCTGGCCACCACGGCGTCGCCTCCTCCCTGACCGCCTCCCCCGCAGCGATCGGCGGGGGAGGCTGCCGGCAGCCGTCAGGAGACTGGTGAGTATTGGCTATTTCGCCGAACCAACAAGCCCGTTAACAGGGCGTTCGCGGCGATGGATTGGCCGATTCGGGGATTGCTCACAACACTCATAGTGTCCTGTCTGGGGAATCCGATGCGGCTCGTACGGCGCCACGGTCGCATCGGCCGGATCGGCTCGCAGCACAGCGAGGTGTTCATCCACTGCGTCTTTTCCGACGCCCGCCTCGACGACCTGCTGGGCCTCGCGGAACGGCTGCACCGCAGGCTCACCCGGGCCGCCGTCGGCATCGGCGTCGGCGTCGGCGGAGTCCCTGCTCGAGCAGACCTGGGTGCCGCAGACGATGCTTTCAGTTTCTGCGGATGATTCTCTCGATTTCTCCGAACTGGTGTTGACACTGTCGTAGAGGCTTGGTAGAGTACGGGGTACCGGTCATCGACCTTCGCTTCGGGAGGGTTGAGCTTCCCCGACCGGCTTGCCGGCTCCGGCCGGCCCGACGTCCACGACGCTTCGTCCATGACACCGCACGCCCTCGGGGAGCGACCGATGACCGACCTGACCCTCTTCACCAACGGGATCGCCGCAGTGGGCGATGCTCCCGCGGCCGGGGCCGGCACGGCGGGGACCAGCCGCGGGAC
>JAPONU010000217.1 GCA_026713745.1 bacterium | reverse complement strand
GGGCGCGTTGAAGTCCACGCGAAGGGTTGCTCCCAGGTCGACGAACACGGCACCGTGGTCGGCGAGTACCTGGTTGCACTCTTCGGTGAAGTCTCTCCTCCAAGTCGCCCACGTGTCGCGGACGCGCACCTTCGCGGCCCGCGCTGCGACCGCGTCGGCCGCCCTGCCGGCCGCGTTGAGACTCGCCTCCGCCTCGCCCGCCGGCGCCGCGACGCCGGCGGATCCCTCGACGGCACATCTCGCCTGCGCCGCGGTCGCGGTGGGTCCCGCCTCGGAGGCCGCGGCGAGCGCAGCGGCGCGCACCGGATCGGCGCCGCTGTGCCCCGTCGGTCTCGCGAACGCCGCCCGCATCTCCACGCCGGCGTCGGCATATAGGACCGCGATCTGTACGCATGTCTCGGTGAACCGCGCCTCCCACTGCGCCCACGTCCCGCCACCGGCGGCGCGGGCGCGCAGTTGGCTCTCGAAGGCCGCCAACTCCGCCGCGGCGCGCCGCGGCGACGAGCCGCTGATCTGTTCGGCGGTGTCACCCACCACACGCTGCGCCACCACCACCGCCAACGCCGCCAAACCAGCCAACGCCGCCACCACCAACAACCATTCCAACGCCACCAAACCCGACTCCTCCACCCCCCGCGAGCCCACTAGGCGCAGTCGCACACACCGCCGACACGACGACCGGCGGACACCCCGCCGGATCCTCCGAGGCCGGACAGGCCGCGCTGGAGCTGCGCCCGCTGATGCTGTCACCGCGACTGCCTGGCGTCGCGGTCCAGCAGCCCCCAACAGGTTATGGCGCCATCGGCGCGCAGGCCGCAGGTGTGGTCCCGGCCCGCGCTGATCGCGGTGAACCACCCCGGCGGAGGCGTGGCCTGCCCGTAGGTGTCGTCACCCCAACACGACACCGAACCGTCCAGATGCACCCCGCAGGCATGCTCATTACCTGCGTCGAAATCGCCGAACCGCCCCGGCGGCGTGTGGCGGGCATCTGAACACAGGAGGGTCGCGTCGGCGCGCAGGCCGCACGACCATGCCCAGTCCGCGAAAACCGCCTCGAACCGGCCCGACGGCGCCATTGCCGAGGCGGCGTGATCGCCGACCGTGCCCCAGCACTCGGCGGCGCCGCCGGGACGCAGACCACACGTACTGCCGCCGCTCGCCGCGACGGCCCGGAACCGCCCCGCCGGCACGTCGATCCGCCCCAGCAAATCATCACCCCAGCAATCGACGACACCACCGACGCGCAGCCCGCACGCATGATTGGAGCCGGCGGCGACGGCGCTGTACCTTCCCGGCGGCGCGTCGGTCTGCCCCGAAAGGTTGTTGCCCCAGCAGGTGATCGTCCCGTCGGCCCCCGTAGCGCACGTGTGGTGACTTCCGGCCGCGACGGCGCTGTACCTTCCCGGCGGCGCGGTGAACAGTCCCAGCGGAGCGCCGGTCTCGCCCAACTTGTCGTTTCCCCAGCAGGTGATCGTGTTGTTGGCGCGGAGCGCGCACGTGTGGTCAGTTCCAGCGGAGACTGCCAGGTAGCTCCCGGCGATGTCGATGACACCAATCTTGTCAAGGTCCGGCGGCTCGGGCGGCGGCCTCGGTTCGTAGGTATTCGACCGGTCTCGGATCGCCAGGCCGGCCGCCAACACTCCGACGACCAACAGAATCACAGCGATGTTCACCCATCGGGTGGACACCATCAGCGGGCCCGAACGCCGCGGCCCCCCGCGCCGGCGGTCAAGTCCCTGCATGGACAGGCCGGCCGCCTTCTTCAAGACGTCACTCATAGACCGTCGTCGCCTTCGCCGGCACCGACCGGTAACAGAACCGCGTGCCGAAGTTCACCAGCGTGTGGCCCGGCTCGCACGAATAGGTCGCCGTCGCCGCTATGAGGCTCAGCTAGGGGCGCGCCGCGGGGTGCACGCCGTCGGGGAGCCTCATCCAGCACTGCAATTCTTTGTCGGCGCGCACGGCGCAAGTCTCGTAGGTGCCGGCGGTCACGGCGGTGAACGGTCCCTCGGGGGGGTCCGCGGCGGCGTCGCCGTAGAGTCCCCAACAGGTCGCGGTCCCGTCGGCGTCGAGCGCGCACGCATGGAACCGGCCGGCGCTGATGGCGCTGAACGATCCGGAGGGCGCGTCCGTTTGGCCGTCGTCGTTGTTGCCCCAGCAGACGACGGTGCCGTCGCTGCGCAGCCCGCACGCGTAATGCTCAGCGACGCTGACGGCGCGGAACGTCCCCGTGGGCGCACCCGTGTTCCCGACGTGGCCCCCGCCCCAGCAGGTGACGGTCCCGTCGCTGCGCAGCCCGCACGCATGCCTCGTGGTGACACTGACGGCGCTGAACGTTCCCTCGGGCGGGGTTGGTCCGAACACTCCGCCGCCCCAGCAGGTGACGGTCCCGTCGCCGCGCAACCCGCACGAATAGGACGAGCCGACACTCACAGCGCTGAACGCCCCGCCGGGCGCGTCGGTTCCCTCGCCGCTCGGGTCCCCCCAGCAGGTGACGGTCCCGTCGCCGCGCAGCGCGCACGCATGGATCCCGCCGGCGCTGACGGCGCTGAACGCCCCCGCCGGCGCGTCCGCCTGCCCGAAGTCCGAATGGCCCCGCTTGTCGTCCAAGCCCCAACACGTGAGCGTCGCATCTGTGCGCAGCCCGCACCAGTAGCGCTCGCCGGTGGTGACAGCGGCGAAAGCCCCCTCGGGCGCATCTCCGACAGCGTTGTAGACCGGACCCCAACAGGTGACGGTCCCATCGGTGCGCAACCCGCACGAATCC
>JAPONU010000216.1 GCA_026713745.1 bacterium | reverse complement strand
TTCGCGGTCTCAGCGTGCGTTACGGCCCTGCCCTGTCGGTGCTGCACGGCGTGGACATGGCGGTTCCGGCGGGTGCGGTCGTGGCCCTGCTGGGGCCCAACGGGGCCGGCAAGACGACCCTGCTTCGTGCGCTCACGGGACTGCTGCCGTTCCATCACGGGCGGGTGACGGCCGGCGAGGTGCTCTTCGAGGGCGAGCCGGTGGGGCGTGCGGGCGCCACCGCCCTGGTGAGGCGAGGGATGGCGCAGGTGATGGAGGGCCGGCGGATCTTCGCCGAGTTGACCGTGGAGGAGAATCTGCGGGCGGGCGCCGTCACCGTCCGGGACCGCAAGCGGGTGACACGGACGCTGGAGGAGATCCTCGAGGCATTCCCACAGCTGGCCCGCCGGCGCGACTACCAGGCCGGCTATCTCTCGGGCGGCGAGCAGCAGATGTTGGCCATCGGGCGGGCACTCATGAGTTCTCCGAAGCTCTTGCTGCTGGACGAGCCGTCACTCGGACTGGCGCCGAGGATCACCGAACAGATCGCCGAGCGGATCAGCTCGGTGGGTGCAGCCGGCACCACCGTCCTGCTGGTGGAGCAGAACGCCGGCATGGCGCTGTCGATCGCCGAGTTCGCCTACGTGCTGCAGGCCGGGAGGGTTGCGATGGGCGGTCCCGCCGCAGCGCTGCGGGACGACGCCGACGTGCAGAAGATCTACCTGGGCAATGGCTGAGGTCAGCGCCGGGGACGGCGCTTCGGCGGCGGCGGGCGGCGCCGGCGGTCGATCCGCTGGGGAGACCCCGGCCGCCCAGGTGACGCCAATGCTGCGCGCCGACGGTGTGAGCCTGTCCTTCGGGGGTCTGACGGCGCTCGATGACGTGTCGTTCAGTGTGCGCCCCGGCGAACTCGTGGCGCTGATCGGCCCCAACGGCGCCGGCAAGACCTCGATGTTCAACTGCATCAGCGGTGTGTACCGACCCGAGCGGGGTGCGTTGCTCTTCGAGGAGACCGACCTGGTCGGGATGCGCCCCTCCCGCATCGCCGCGGCGGGCGTGGCTCGCACCTTCCAGAACCTGGCGCTCTTCGAGAACCTCGACGTCATCGACAACCTCATGCTCGGCCGCCACACACTCATGCGAACAGGACTGCTGGCGGGCGCCGTGTGGTTCGGCCGGGCACGCGGCGAGGAGATCCGGCACCGCCGGCACTGCGCCGAACTCGTGGATTTCCTGGACCTCGGAGGCTACGTGGGGCGCCCGGTGGGTCTGCTGCCCTACGGCGTGCAGAAGCGCATCGAGATCGGGCGTGCCCTGGCCGCCGAGCCGCGCCTGCTGATGCTCGACGAGCCGGTGGCGGGCATGACCCGTGCCGAACGAAGCGAAACAGGCGAACTGCTCAGCGGCATCCGGGCCGAGATGGGCCTGACCATGCTGCTGGTGGAGCACCACATGCACCTGGTGCTGGAGGTGGCCGACCGGGTGGTGGCCATGAACTTCGGTGCCGTGATTGCCTCCGGTGCCCCCGAGGAGGTGGCGAACCATCCCGCGGTGGTGGAGGCCTACCTCGGTGCCACCGCTGGGACGGACCGAACCGGCGCGGAGGGCTGATGGACAAGTTCCTGCAACTGCTGCTCTCCGGGGTCGCCCTCGGCGGCATCTACGCCCTCGTGGCGCTGGGCTTCGTGGTGATCTACAAGTCCAGCGGCGCGTTCAACTTCGCCCAGGGGGGTTTCGTCACCCTCGGGGTCTACATGGTGTACCAGTTCGGCACCGACTGGGGCCTGCCGTTCTGGCTGGCCCTGGTCCTGGTCATGATCGCCATGGCCGCCGTCGGGATGTTCCTGGAACGGCTGGTGATACGGCCCATGGTGGGCAAGCCCACCTTCACCGTCGTGCTGATCACGCTCGGTCTGCTTCTGATCATCGAACAGGTGGTCCGCTCTGTCTGGACAACGCCCGGGCTGGTCCTCAGCGTTCCGTGGGGCAACGGCCGCAGCCAGCTGGGCAACGTCACGCTGCGCCACGCCGATCTGTGGACCATGGTCTCGGTCGCGGTGCTGCTGGGTGCGTTCTTCGGTTTCTTCCGCTACTCACGCACCGGTTTGGGGATGCGCGCCACGGCCCTGGACCAGGAGGCGGCCGCCGCACAGGGCATCTCGGTGGGGCGCTCGTTCGCGGTGTCGTGGGCCGTGGCTGCGGCGGTTGCGGTCGTGGCCGGTGTCATGCTCGTGAGCCGGGGCGGCGGCGCCCTCTCGCCGGCCATCGGCTTCGTCGCCCTGGCCGCCTTCCCGGCCATGATCCTGGGGGGGCTGGACTCCGCGGGCGGCGCCGTGGTGGGCGGAGTGCTTATCGGCCTGGCGGAGATCATGTCCCAGGGTTACCTGGACGTGTCCTGGCTGGGGTCCAACGTCGAGGTGGTCGTCCCCTACGTGCTGATGGTGCTGGTGCTGCTGTGGCGTCCTGAGGGGCTACTGGGGACGAGGCGGGTGGAGCGCGTATGAGCGGGGGGTTCCTGCGGCGCATGCTGCCCTCACCCGACCCGGCGCGCCCGCCGCGCCCGGCTGGGGTGTCGGTCAACCCGCTGCTACCCGGCGCCGGGGCGAAAGTGGCCGCTGCGGTGACCGTGGCGGGCGTGGTGATCTGCCCGCTGGTGCTGGACGACCCGTTCTGGATCACGGTCCTCGGCAATGCCGGCACCTTCGCGGTGGCCGCCCTGGGGCTGAGCCTGCTGACCGGCTTCTGCGGCCAGGTGTCGCTGGGCCACGCCGCCTTCCTGACCGTGGGCGGCTACCTGGTGGCGTACTTCGGCGCCGGCTGGGGCTGGCCCCTTCCTGCCTGGCTGGCGCTGGCGGCCGCCACCGGCGCCGTCATCGGTGCGCTGGTCGGCCCGTTCGCCCTGCGGTTCAAGGGCAACTACCTGGTGGTGGTGACCCTCGCGCTGATCTTCGTGGTGACCCACGTGACCCGCAACTGGGAGGGGTTCACCGGCGGTTTCGACGGGATCTCCACCAACAAGGCGCCGCTGGCCCTCGGTGGCCTGGACTTCGGCGACATGAGCGCCTTCGGCCAGAGGCTGGACCGCGAGCAGGGGCTGTTCTACCTGTCGTGGATCCTCGTGGGGATCAGCGCCCTGGTGGTGCGGAACCTGGTCCGCAGCCGGCCCGGCCGTGCCATGCAGGCCATCCGGGACCGTGATCTGGCCGCTGAGGTGATCGGCGTCAGCAACGCCCACTACAAGATCGCCGCCTTCGCCATCTCCAGCGCCATGGCCTCGATGGCGGGTGCCGTCTACGCGGTGGGCCTGCGTTTCATCACCCCCAACGAGCCGCTGGCGGAGCTCTTCCTGTCGATCCGCTTCGTGGCCATCATCATCGTCGGCGGCATGGGCACCGTCTACGGGGCCGTCGTGGGTGCGCTGCTGCTGGGACCGCTGCCCGAGCTGGTGAAGGAGTTCGTGAGC
>JAPONU010000215.1 GCA_026713745.1 bacterium | reverse complement strand
TTGGCGAATTCTCTGATAGCCGGCAAAGTTTCCCTTATCAATCTCGGGTTGGAGGTGTAGCCCGAGTGTCCGCAACCCACGATCGGGCGCAGGTCTGCGCGAGCCCGACGCCTCGACCCTCAGACCGGCTCGTCGAGGGGGTCCCCGTTGTAGTGGGGGGGGGGTGTGTGGCCGGCGTCGACGACGATCTCGGTGCCCGTGACGTGCTGTGACTCGTCGGAGGCGAGCCACAGGGCGGCGTCGGCCACGGCGCTCGGCGGCAGCATGCGACGCCCTGGCAGGATGGTGTTGTGGCGCACCTGGTGGTCGAGTCGCTCGTCGCTGGAGTCCGCAGAGCCGGTGACGAACTCCTTCGAATAGGCGTTGACCATCATCGGGCTGTTCACCGCGCCGGGCAGGAGGGCGTTGGCGCGGATGCCGTGGCGGCCCAACTCCAGGGCGGCGCACTTCATGAGCCCGGCCATGCCGTGCTTGGAGGCCGTGTAGGCGCTGTAGCTGTAGCCGCCGTGCCGGCCATTGGTTGACACGGTGTAGATGAGGCTGCCGCTCCGGCGGTCGATCATGTGCGGGGCGACGGCCTTGGTGGTGTGCCAGGCGCCGGTGAGGTTCACGCCGATGACGGTCTCCCAGACATCATCGGTCATGTCGCAGAGTGATGCGGTCCAGAAGATCCCGGCGTTGGCGCAGGCGACGTCCACCTGCCCGAACTCCTCGACGCCTTGGGCCACGACGGCATCCAGCGACTCCTGCGAGCGCACGTCGGCGACCTCGGCGACGCAGCGGACCCCGGCGGCGCGAACCCCCTCGGCGGTCTCCTTCAGATCGGCTTCGGTCGCCAAGGGGTAGGGGACCGAGCCCGTCTCACAGATGTCGCAGATGATGATGTCGGCGCCCTCGCCGGCGAATCGCAGGGCGATCGCACGCCCCTGGCCGCGGGCGCCGCCGGTGATGAACGCCACCCGGCCGTCGAGACGCCCCATGCCGGCCCGTCAGCCTCCGCCGTCGCCGGCCGCCGTGCCGGACTCGGCCACCGCGTCGGACAGCTCATCGACCGTGAGGTCGCCCTTGTTCACCACCCGGCTGATCGTCCCCCGGTGCATGATCACGATGCGGTCGGCTGCCGGCAGCACGTGGTCCATGTTGTGGTCGATGTACAGCACGCCGAGGTTGTTCTGCTTGGCCGCTTCGATGGCCTCCAGCACGCGCCGGGTCTCGCGCACCGACAGTGCCGCCACCGGTTCGTCCAGGACGAGTAGCTGCGAGTCGAAGTGGATCGCCCGGCTGATGGCGAGCGACTGCCGCTCCCCGCCGGACAGCGTGGCCGCCGTCTGGTTCGAGGACTCCACGGAGGTGAGGCCGACCTCGGCGAGGTGCTCGTCGCAGATCCGCGCCATCTCCTTGACACGTAGGTAGCGGATGCCCAGGAGCCTGCGATGGAGCTCCTGGCCCAGGAAGAAGTTCCGCCACAGAGCCATCTCGTCGACGATGGCCAGGTCCTGGTACACGGTCTCGATTCCTGCGGCTCGGGCCTCACGGGGCGAACCGAATCGCACGGGTGCCCCCTGGACCTTGATGGTGCCCGCGGTCGGTTCGATGTAGCCGCTGATCATCTTCACAACCGTGGACTTGCCGGCGCCGTTGTCGCCCACCAGCCCCACCACCTCGCCGGGGTGGATCGCAAAGCTGGCGTCGCGCACGGCGTAGTTCTTCCCGTACCGCCGGGTGACGTTCACCAGTTCGACGACGGGGGTGACCGCAGCGGTGCTCATCCGAACAGGGTGCTCCTCGCGCCGCCGCGTCGCAGCGCTTCGACGCGGGCGTTCAGACCCGCCGAGACCACGAGCAGGACGCCCACGAGGCCAAGGTAGTACTCCGAGGGAACCTTGATCACGATCAGGCCCACCTTCAGCGAGCCGAGGATGATCGCCCCCAGCATCGAGCCGATGACGGTGCCCTTCGCCCCGAACAGTGAGGTGCCGCCCACGACGACCGCCACGATTGCCAGCAGGTTGATGTCGATGCCCGAGGCCACGCTGGAGGACCCGAAGTCGGCGAACTGCAGGATGCCCGCCAGCCCGGCCAGCAGGCCCGCCAGCACGAAGTTGATGAGCTTCACCCGCAGCACGGGAACGCCCATGGCCCGGGCCACACCGCCGCCGTACTTGCCGGCCGCGTACGTCCAGTTGCCGAACTGGGTGCGCCACAGGACGAAGGCGAGGATGATCCCGATGCCCACCATCCAGGCGAACGGCGCGGCGATCGGGGAGCCGGGGATGTCGGCGCCCAGGATCTTCTTGACCGTGCCCTCCTCCTCGATGAGGTCGACCGGGAAACCGCCCAGGATGATCCGGTTCCAACTCGTGACGGCGAAGAGCATGCCGAGCGTGACGATGAAGGACGGGACACCGACGTACGTGGTGATCAGGCCGTTGATGAGGCCGATGAGCGCCACGATGGCGAGGCCGGCGAAGAGCCCGGCGAGGATGTGCCAACCCCACTCGCGCATGAGCCAGCCCATGACGGCCGGCCCGAGGGCGAACGTGGCCGAGACCGACAGGTCGAACTCGCCGGAGATCATCAGCGCGGTGACCCCCAGCGACACCATCCCCACCGACGAGGTGAGGGCGGCCACCGAACTCATCAGGTCGGGGTTGGAGAAGAAGCCGACCTCGCCCGAGCGGAACTCGAAGACCAGGAACAGGATGACGATGGCGATGAGCGGCGCCAGTTCCTGCTGACCCAGGACGCGCCGAGCAGCGCGGAGAACCCGACCGGGCGGCGGTGCGTCGCTCACGCCGTTCGCCTACCTGGGTGCTCGATGAGCAGTGTGGTGGACGTGCGTGTCGGGGCGCACGCTGGGCGCGCGCCCCGACACGGTTGACCGTGTGGCCGTTCTAACCGGCGTATCCGGCCTCGAACAGCGCCTCGACCTCGTCGACGTTGTCAGCGGTGACCATCAGCGTCCCCGGGTCGATGACCGGCGGGTCGATGAAGCCGAACTTCACCTTGATGTACGCCGAGATGACGCCGTAGAACGTCTGGAGGAACGGCTGCTGGGTGAGGCTGAGCTGGACGTTGCCGTCCTTGACGCCCTGGATGACCGTCTGATCCAGGTTCCACATGACCAGCGGCACGTCGGAGCCCGCATCGGCCTTGGCCTGCGCAGCCGGTGTGCCCGACGTGGTGTCCCACGTGACGATGCCCTGGGTGCCGGGGTTGGCGGCCAGGTAGGTCTTGATGACCTCGAAGTTCGGGGCCGGATCAAGACCCGGGAGCGCCACGATGTCGAGGTCGCCCTCGCTCCAGCCGGCGTCGGTGAAGACCTGGATGTAGGCGTTCTGGATCTCGAGGTGCTCCGGCGAGTCCGGCAGCGAGTTGAACAGCACGAGCTGGTCGCCCGGGCTCACGTGCTCGAGATAGCGCTCGGCGCTGCGGCGGGCCGCGGCGGCCTTGTCGAGCCCGACCGGCGTTCCGGAGAGCCGGCGGACCCTCGCATCGTCGGAGTCCTTGCCCACGTAGTTGTTGTAGAACTGCACCGCGATGCCCTTGTCGAGGGCGTCGATGACGGCTTCCTCGTACTCGGCGGTCCGGTAGTCCACCAGGATGGCGTCCGGGTCTGCAGCGACGGCTGTCACGATGAACTCGTTGACGTTGGCCAGGCTGAAGTCCTCCGGCGCTATGTAGGTGACGTTGGCGTCGGCGAGGGCATCGCCTGCTGCCAGCGAGCCATTCTGGATGAGGTCCCAGAACGGGTTGTTGAGCACCGATCCCACGACCCAGATCTCGATGGCGTCACCATCGGCCTGCGTGAGGTCGACCTCTTCCTCCGGTTCGTCCGCGGGCGCAGCGGCGGGCGCCTCGGCCGGAGCCTCGGCCGGAGCCTCGGGAGCTGCTTCGGGCGCAGCCTCCGGAGCTGCTTCGGGCGCGGCGGGCGGCGCCTCGGGCGGCGCAGCCGGTGCGGCGTCGTCACCGTCGTCGTCGCCGCACGACACCGCCAGCAGCGCCAAAACGGCGAGAAGCGCAGTCAGAAGCCTGAGCCCTCCCCCGAACCTCGAAGTACGTCTGGTCCTGTCACGCATGACGTGATCCCCCTCTTGTTGTTGATTGCTCCGTCACCATCAGTCCATGCGATGAGACGGCCGCGCCAAGTGACACGAGTGCCGACGGCACGCCACTTCCCCCCGAGTTCTGAAGATCCCCCAGGGCAGTCGCTGTGCTGCCCGCGGTTTCGCAGTCTAATTTGCGCCCTGTGGTTGTCAATTGGCCGGTGACGGGGTCCGATCCGGTGGGCTACGACCCGTTGGCGCCCCACGTCATGGACGACCCGTACCCCTACTACAGGGCTCTGCTGGCCGATCACCCGCTGTACTACAGCTCGGCGAGGGATGTCTGGGCGCTGTGCCGCTACGGGGACCTGCGCCCCGCGCTGAAGGACTGGCACACGTTCTCGAGCGCGGAGGGAGTCAACATCGAACCGGGATTCTCCGAGACCATCGGACCGGAGATCCTGAACATGGATCCGCCACGCCACGACCAGTTGCGGCGCCTCGTGAGCCACCACTTCTCCAACAACACGGTGGGCGCGTACGAGCCCATGGTGCGGGCGTTCGCGCACAAGCTGATCGATGAGTTGAGCGCGGAGGGTGGCGGGGACTTCGCCGCCGACTTCTCGCAGCGGCTGCCGGTGCTGGTCATCTGCCGGCTCATGGGCATCCCGCTCTCCGACGAGTCGGCCGTCCGGCAGCTCGCCCACGACATGCTGCTGGCATTGTCGGGCAGCGACGAGTTCAACGACGTCTCCACTGCCGCGGCCGACGAGTTGAGGCGCTACATGGGCGAACTCGTGGCCGCGCGGCGGCGCTCGCCGCGCGACGACGTGATCTCGAGCCTCGCCAACGGCGAGATCGACGGCGAACCGATCGGCGCGGAGGAGATGTTCGCCATGTGCCTCATCATCTACCTGGCGGGCAACACCACGACCAGCTCCCTGGTCTCCAACGGCCTCTACCTCCTGGCCCAACACCCCGATCAACAGGCTCGGCTGGCCGCCACGCCGGAGGCTGTCCCCAACGCCACCGAGGAACTGCTGCGCTACGAGTCGCCCGTGCAGTGGACGTCGCGTTTCACAACGGCCGACGTGGAGATGTACGGGCAGGTGGTGCCCAGGGGCAGCCGGGTGATGATGTTGCTGGCCGCCGCTCACCGTGATCCCCGCGTCTTCGATGATCCGAACACGCTCGACGTGTTCCGCCGCCCCCGCCGCCACCTGGGCTTCGGCGACGGCGTCCACCGTTGCGTGGGCGCGCCGCTGGCCCGTCTCGAGGGGCGTGTCGCTCTTGAGGTCATCTTCGAGAGGGTTCCCCACTTCCGCCTCGCAGGCGAGCCCGAGCGCCTGCACATATCCACCGAGCGGGGCCTGGCCAGCCTGCCGCTGGCGGTCTGAGCGTGACGCCCGCGATCTGTCATCTCGCCGGCCCGCCCCGGGTGCGCACGTGAGCACGCCGGACGGCACCGCCGAGCCGACCGGCAGCCGCAAGGTGCGGTTGAGCCGGCTGCGCAAGCGCATCGCGCAGAACGTCGCTCAGTCGCGCCGAACGGCCGCACACGTCTGGACGTCGGTGGAGGTGGACTACGAGGCCTTGGAGCAGGTGCGCCGCCGGCATCGCTCCGGCTTCAGGGAGCGGGAGGGCTTCTCGCTCACGTACCTGCCGTTCGTGGCCCTCGCCACGATCGACGCCCTGGCGGCGTTTCCCGAGGTGAACAGCGCCGTGGAACTGGCCGAGGGATCCCAGACACTCCACGAGCGGGTGAACCTCGGCATCGCCGTGGACCTCGACCGGGCCGGGCTGATCGTCGTGGTGATTCCCGACGCCGGCAGCCTCGCGCTCGCGGACCTGGCGCGCCGGATCCACGATCTCGCCGGCAGAGCCCGGTCGGGCGGTCTGGGGGCCGACGACGTGAGTGGGTCGACCTTCACGATCACCAACCCCGGGTCGTTCGGCTCGTTCATGTCGGCCCCCATCATCAACCTCCCCAACGTCGCAATCCTTTCGACCGACGGCGTGGCGAAGCGCCCCACGGTCGTGACCCTCGCCGACGGCAGCGACACGGTCGCGGTGCGCCACATCGGCCACCTGGGCCTGTCGTGGGATCACCGGGCCTTCGACGGCTCCACCGCCGCCCTGTTCCTGGGCCGCATCCGCCAGAACATCGAGACGTGGGACTGGCAGCGGCTATTCGGTAGTGGCGACGGGGAGGGGGCGTGAGGTTCCGGGACAAGGCGGCAGTGGCGACAGGACCCCACCTGAGGGTCCCCGCCGGGGTCAGGGCGCGAATGAGAAGACGATGTTGTCCTTGCTCGCCTCGATGTCGCCGGCATCGAGGTGGAGGATCACCGTGACCTTCTGCGAGCCGCAGTCGCCGAATTCGTCACAGCTGATCGCACCGATGATGCCGCCGTAGTCGCGCACAGAGTTCAGGTACTGGCGCACGCCGGCCCGATCGATCAGCAGTGTCCCGCCGTCGATCCGAGAAGCGGCCTTGATCGCCTCGAGCAGCAGCGTCGTGGCATCGTAGGAGTGGCCCCAGTACGGCCCCGAAGGAGGCTCCCCGTAGGTCTCCTGGTAGGTGGCGAGGAGGTCGGCGGCGTTCCTGCCGGTGCTCTCGTTGGCGCTGCCGCCGAAACGCAGGTCGGGGCCGGAGAAGTAGACGCCCTCGGACTGCGGCAGCGACATGAAGCCGTCGACGAGCAGCGCCGCGTCGGTGAGCAGCACGACGTCCTCGAGCCCCGGCGCCGAGCGCGCCTGCTCGGCGAGGAAGTCCCCCGCGGGCTGGAAGATGGGGAAGAAAAGCGCCGCGGGACCGCCGGCGGCGACCTCGGTGAGAACCGGCAGCATGTCGGAGTCCTCCTTGTTCACCGCGGTCACGGCGGTGACGGTGCCCCCGAGGGCCTCGAAGCTGTCGGCGAAGGCCTGGGCGATCGACTGGCTGTAGGGGTCGCCGTCGTGGACGCTCGCAGCGGCCTCGAGCCCGAGTTCGCTGTACACGAAGCGGGCCATGGCCTCGCCGACGACCAGGCCGTTGTTGGAGGTGCGGTAGTAACCGACGTGGTAGTTCGCCCCGGGGTTGCCCGCCAGATCCGACGTCAGCAACGGCGAGGTGTTGGAAGGCGCGATCATCGCCATGCCCGCCCCGGTGATCAGCGGGGCCGCGGCGGTCGCCGCGACCGAACAGGACGTGCCGATCACGCCCACGACGTCGACATCGGCGACGATGTTTTGGGCCGCGGCCTGCCCGCCGTCGCTGGAGCAGAACTCGTCGAGGCCGGCGCCGAGGTGCACGTCGAAGCCGTGCACCGGGCCGAAGTCGGCGATGGCCAGTTCCACGCCGCGCTGGTTGGCCAGACCCAGCCAGGCCACGTCACCGGTGATGGCGTTGAGCGAGCGGATCTGGATGGCGTCGCCGTCAGCGACCTCCACGACGCCGAGCGAACCGCCGTCGGGGCGGTCCGGACTTGGAGCGTCGGTCGCGTCCTCGCCGCCGGTGCACGCCGCCACGACGGCAATCGCCAGCAGCACGCCCCCGACGAGGCGCGGTCGAGTCCGCCGTCGCAGTTCGTCCACGGTTCCCATCTTGGCCGACGTTTTCTCGGAGGACATTGATCTTCCTCGATTCAACTTGAGATGGCCAGATATACGTCTGGCCATTGATGTCTACCGGAAGGAGCCCGCTGACGCTCCTGGCGCCGCGCCAGGACCCGGACCGGTGGTGCCCTCAGCCCGCCGGCAATGCACCGGCAAATCCGGCGACTATAAGGTGAGCATCATGCCGCGACGCTCCCCAGCGAGCCAGGACGCGTCGCCGATCGATCGGGCCGACCCCCGCAGCGAGGACGAGCAGGCAGCGCTGTTCGCCCGGAACACCGAGCGCTTCGGTCG
>JAPONU010000214.1 GCA_026713745.1 bacterium | reverse complement strand
GTCGGTGGCCGTCACCTACCCGCTCACGTTCCAAGTAAGCAAACCACCGAAATCCCCAGGAAATCCACATCACACCGCCGCGCGCCACGGGCACCCCGCTGAGAGCCGAAGCGCCCCCAGCGCGTTCGCGGCGCCCAGCAGTTCCTAGCCCGCACGCCACGGGCACCCCACCGAAAGCCGAAGCGCCCCTCTACTTCTCGGGCCGGGAACGAGGCAGCGGCCCCGGCGGAACGGCCACCGACGGCGTGGCGGGCCAGCACGGTCTTCTGGCCGAGTTCGCGGATGCCCTCATCAGGATCTGGTGCGCTCTCACCGCATGAGGCGCCGCGGCGGCCGCGGGTGGCGATCGGAGCCGTGGCGGTCTCCTTCCCCGGCGCCTTCGTCCCGCCGGGGCGCGCCCGGAGGACAGCGGCGCTGGGTGTTGCCCCGGCGGCACGCGGGGAAGTGCGCGACGAGATCGGCGGGCAGGCACCGCAGGCCGTGTTGCCCCGGCGGCACGCGGGGAAGTGCCTCTCTGAACTGGGCGAATAGCCGTGACCACAAGCGGGCCTCCGTTACCGATGGGGAGGCACTTCCCGTGAGCGCCCCGTACCGCCGGATTGATCGGTTCTTGGTGGTCCCCGTCACCTGCGGAACTTGGGGCGAGAAACTTGGGCCATGCGCATATTTCATGGACCAAGATGTTCTACGATCGGTGGATCCAGGGCAGGAGGAGGCGGTTGACATGACCGAGACGCGCACGCGCCTCGACGAACTCGGTGCGTTCTATCCCGGCGGTGAGCCGTTGCCTGAATCCTGCCAACACCATCGCGTCCGCAGCGACGTCGCAATGGTGCTGGAGCAGCACTTCAGCAGCCGCGGCGACGTCCTGGTCGCCTCCAATCTCAACGTCTACCACCGCGAGGGCGACCCTGCTGCGGTGGTCGAACCCGACGTGCTCCTCGTCACCGGCGTCGCAGTGGCGGAACTCCGGTACATCGAGAGCTACCGCACGTTCCAGCACGGCGGGCTGCCGGTGTTCGTGCTGGAGGTCCTCGAGCACGAGTCCGTGCTGGCCGAGATGGCCTACCTCCGAGAAGCGGAGTACCTGCGCGAGGACCTCGACTACAAGCGCGCCGCGTACACCGCCATCGGCGTCGCCGAGTACTGGCGCGTCGACCCCACCGGCGGCGAACTCCACCCCGAGGTCCTCCAGGGCGAACGCCTGCACGACGGCCACTGGACGCCCATCGCCGTGACCGTCGACAACGACGGGGCGTGGCGCGGCCGCAGCGGGGCCCTCGACCTCGACATCGCCTGGTACGACGACGAGTTGCTGTTCTACCAAGACCGTCGCGACGAGCCACTTCCCAACCTTGCTCGCTCCTTGGCCGCACTCCGCGCCGCCGAGGCCAGCCGCCGTGCCGCCGAGGCCGGCTGCCGAGCCACCGAGGCCACGTGCCGCGCCGAACGCAACGCACGACTCACCGAACAGAAAGCGCGGCGGGAAGCCGAGGCCGAGGCGGCGGCGCTGGCGGTGGAGAACGCCCGGCTGCGAGAACTGCTGCGCAACCACGGCTCGCCCGAAGCCAACCCAACCCCGGACCCGCCTGGGTAGCAACAGGCAACACCCACCCGCCGCCGGGACGAGCCGGTGGGGCTCGATCCGGGCTCGTCCAAGCGGTCGTCGCCCCCGCCGTTCGGATCGCCACCGAGACCCACCCGCCACCGGGACGAGCCGGTGGGGGTCGATCCGGGCTCGTCCAAGCAGTCGTCACCCCCGCCGTCCGGATCGCCACCGAGTCGAATCATGCGTCCGATTGCGGGGACACAGAACTCCCGGACACTCGCATCGGGTCGCGTGGGAAGAGGCGCTGGATGTCATCCGGGAGAACTCTCCGGATACATCCTGAGCTGGTATTGCTCAAATGGCATGGATTCCCGGACGAACCATCCAGTGCCTTCTGGGCCGTGGTTCCCGGCGTTGGCTGCAGGGCCGCTGCTAGCCGTCGTTCGGGTCGGAGTTGTTGGGTGCCTGGGTTTCGTGGAGTGCTCGCTTCTGTAGCCCGGCGCGGAGGATTTCTCGTTCCTCTTCGGCTGCCTGGTCGAAGAATCCCTGTGGCCAGTCGTCGATGTCTCCGTAGGGCGAGAGGT
>JAPONU010000213.1 GCA_026713745.1 bacterium | reverse complement strand
GGGGTGTTGCACGGGTGACCTCCAGAAGCTCAGGTGCCCTCACCGGTTCCCGAGCCGGCCGGCGGGCCTGCGGTGGCAGGGGCGTGTTGGGATTGCGATGAGCCGCTGGCGCTGTCACCGGTTCTCGACCCGGGCCGCGGGGCCGCGGATCGGGCGCCGACCGGTTCGGAATCGACCTGCTCCGAGTCGAGACCGGTGCCACTCGATCGGCGATACGCGAACCAGCGCGGGCTATGGACGAACCGGGGCAGGGCGACGATGACGGCGCCCCCCACGACGACCGCAGCGCACACCGGGCCCCACAGCCACGCCGGCGGTAGGTCCAACTCGAAGTACTCGCGCAGCCCGCCGGCCGCCATCACCACGACGTACAGCAGGCCCATCACCACCGCCAGCACGATTTTCCAGGGCCGGAGGGGCCGGCTGGTGACCACGAGGATGACGAGACCGAGGCCCAGGAGCGTCATCGTGGCCACGGTGCGTGCCTCGATTAGCGACGTCTCCGAAGCCCGGCGGGCGACCTCGTAGACCACCATCGTGCAGATCGCCGCCACCGCGCCGGCCGGTATCGAGAAGCGCAGTATCCGCCGCAGGAAACCCGGCCGAACCAGTTCGGTGCTCGGCGCCAGCGCCAGGAAGATGCCGGGCACGCCGATGCTGAATGTGCCGATCAGCGTGAGGTGCCGGGGCAGGAACGGGAACGACACGCCCATGATCCCGATGGCGGCGGTGATCAACAGGGCGTAGGCGGCCTTGGCTATGAACAGGTTGGAGACCCGTTCCACGTTGTTGATGACCTTGCGGCCCTCGTCCACGACGCGGGGCAGCGTGGCGAACGAGTCGTCCAGCACCACAAGTTCTGCGACCGCCCGGCTGGCGGCGCTGCCCGAACCCATCGCGATTCCCATGTCGGCGTCCTTCAGGGCCAGCACGTCGTTGACGCCGTCGCCGGTCATCGCCACGGTCCGGCCCCCCGCCTGCAGGGCGCCCACCATGGCGCGCTTCTGGTGCGGTGTGACCCGCCCGAACACCGCGGTGCTCTCCATGGCTGCGCCCAACTCGGCCGCGTCGGTCGGGAGTTCGCGGGCGTCGACGTACGCCTCGGCGCCCGGCACGCCGGCCCGCTGGGCGACCGCCGACACGGTGGCGGCGTTGTCGCCGGAGATGACCTTCAGGTCGACGCCCTGATCGCGGAAGTAAGCGAGGATCTCGGGGGCGTCGTGGCGGATCGTGTCGCCCAGCACCACCACCGCCACTGCGTGTCGCTCCGGGACGAGCCCATCGTCATCACCGGCCGGGGCTGCCTCGCCGCCGGTCGGCGCTGTGCCGCCGGTGGACGGGGCTGCATCGCTGTCCGCCTGGCTGAGCAGCAGGACGCGCCGGCCGGCGGCGGCCCAGCCCTCCACGCAGTCCCGAGCCTCGCCGTCGGCCGGCGTCAACAGCATGTCGGGCGCGCCGATGTAGAACAGCCCTCGCTCGGCGAACGTCACCGATGCCCACTTGCGGGCAGAGGAGAAGGGTTCGGTGCCCACGACCTGCCATCCATCCGGGGCGGGGCAGGCCGCGGCGATCGCCGCGGTGGTGGGGTTCGGGCTCGGGTCGGCGGCCGCCATCGCGCCGAGCGCGTCGGTGGCGGCAGCGGCATCCCAGCCGCCCATCGGCTGCACCGACTCGAAGGAGATCTCCCCGGTCGTGATCGTGCCCGTCTTGTCCAGGCAGAGGGTGTCGACGCGAGCCAGCAACTCCACAGCGGCGAGTTCCTTGGCCAGGGCCTTGCGCCGGGCAAGTGCGATCACGCCGGCCACGAACGCCAGCGACGTGAGCAGCACCAACCCGTCGGGCACCATCGCCACGGCTGCGCCCACGGTTCCCCGCAGCGCCTCCTGCCACTGATCCTCTGCTCCCAGCAGGCGCCACAGCAGCAGCGCGCTCGCCGGTGGGATCAGCCATACCAGCACCCGCAGGATCTGGTTCACGCCCCGCCGCAACTCGGAGTCCACCAGTGCGAACCGCCGGGCCTCCTCGCTCAATGCGGCGGCGTAGGAGGCGGCGCCGATGCCGTCGGCCCGGTACACGCCGCTGCCGGCGGCAACGAAACTGCCGGACATGACCCGCTCGCCCGGTTCCTTGACCACGGCGTCGGATTCGCCCGTCAGCAGCGACTCGTCCACCTCCAGGCCCACCCCTGCCAGCACCTCGCCGTCCACCACAACCTGGTCGCCCGAGGCGAGTTCCAGCAGGTCGTCGGCCACGACACCGCCGACGTCGATCTCGGTGGCCTCCCCGTCGCGCCGCACGCGGGCCCGCGGCTCGGACAGCACGGCTAACCGCCGCAGTTCGTGGCGGGCCCGCAGCTCCTGGATGATGCCGATGATGCTGTTGGACACCACCACGCCGACGAACAGGGCATCGCCGGGCGCGTCGGCTACCAGGATCAGAACCAGCAGGCTCAACAGGATGGCGTTGACGGGCGTGAAGACGTTGGCCCGGGCGATCTCGCCGAGGGTGCGCACCGGTGCGTCGGGAACGTCGTTGACCCGCCCATCGGCGATGCGCTGCGCCACCTCGTCGGCGGTCAGGCCGGCGAGGTCGGCAGCGGTTGTGCTCATGGACGGGATGTTAGGTGAGCCCGCTGCCGCCGCTGCGTTCCAAGCGCCAGGGAATGCCTTCGGACGCCCACAGCCGGTGGCGGGCGCCGGGGACGTCGGGGTCGGCTGACTCGTAGCCGGCGTCGCCCTGCCAGAGGGCCACCTCCTCTCCGTCACGCGTGGCTGCCAGCCGGGTGTCGTAGAACATCGGCTCACGCCGCTTCGCCGCCGCCAGCATGTCGCCGACGGTGGTGAAGCCCTGGAGTTCGTGCAGGGTCACGTAGGTGGGGGGCAGGAACCAGGTGCCGCCGGACTCGGTGTGGCGCCCGATCGCTTCGGCGGGTGACAGCCAGATGTGCTCGGCGATCTCCCGCCCGTCCACCCGCACGGCGCCCGGAGGCGCGGCGGCCACGAAGAACCAGGTGGCGAGCTGGTGGTCGAAGTCCGGAGGGGGCGTCCAGTGGGAGAAGCGCACCAGCGACCGTGGGTCCACCTGCAGCCCTGCCTCCTCCTCGGTCTCGCGCACTGCGGCGATGCGCGCCACCTCGTAGCGGTCGTCGGGGTTGTCGGCGGCGGCCCGGTCGGTGGGATCCACGCGACCCCCGGGGAAGACCCACACGCCGCCCATCACCGGCAGATCCGGGCTGCGGCGCAGCAGCAAGGTCTCGACGCCGCCCGCCGATTGGCGCAGCAGCACCGCAGTCGCCGCCGGCACCGGCGGCCGGATCGACCGCCGCGCATAGTCCGCCAGCCACCGCTCGTAGTGCGCGCCGCGGCGGCTGGGGGGACTCATAGAGACCACGAGGGTACCCGCG
>JAPONU010000212.1 GCA_026713745.1 bacterium | reverse complement strand
GGACGACACCGAGGACCCCGCCGCGTTCGGAACTCTGATGACCGGCGCGGTGAACTGCCTGCCGGACCTATTCCTCACCGACATCCTCGACGAGATGGGCCTGAGACCCGACGAACTGAGCACCGAACAGAGAGCCTGCCTGCAGGAATGGATCTCCGGATTCAACTGGGCGGCACTGGACGACACCGAGGACCCCGCCGCGTTCGGAACTCTGATGACCGGCGCGGTGAACTGCCTGCCGGACCTATTCCTCACCGACATCCTCGACGAGATGGACCTGAGACCCGACGAACTGAGCACCGAACAGAGAGCCTGCCTGCAGGAATGGATCTCCGGATTCAACTGGGCGGCACTGGACGACGACCCGACCGCGCTGGCAGCGCTTGCCATGGGTCCGGCGATCTGCCTCGCAGACGAGGACACCGACGACCACGCCAACCTGCACAGCGGCGCCAGCACCGCAGCCATCGGCGAGCCCACCGACGGCACACTCGACTACGACGGCGACGTGGACGTCTTCGTGTTCGAGGCCCAGCAGGAACGGATCTACGAGATCCACGTGACACCGGGAACCCTCGAGGATCCGACGCTGGAACTTTCCGACGCCGACGGGGCCTTCTTGGACTACAACGACGACTACGGCGGCTCGCTGGCGTCGCGCCTCGCCTGGCGGGCGCCCGCATCAGGGGACTACTACCTATCCGTGGGCGGCTTCGGCACGGGCTCCTACACCCTCACCGTGACGCTCATCGACATCACTGACGACCACGCCAACCTGCAAGGCAGCGCCACCGCCGCAGCCATCGGCGAGCCCACCGACGGCGCGATCGACTACGACGGCGACGTGGACGTCTTCGTGTTCGAGGCCCAGCAGGAACGGATCTACGAGATCCACGTGACACCGGGAACCCTCGAGGATCCGACGCTGGAACTGTCCGACGCCGACGGGTTCTACCTGGTCAACAACGATGACTACGGCGATTCGCCGGCGTCCGGCCTTACCTGGCCGGCCCCCGCGACGGGCGACTACTACCTGACCGTGGGCGGCTACGGCACGGGCTCCTACACCGTCACCGTGACCCTTACCGACATCACCGACGACCACGCCAACCTGCAAAGCGGCGCCAGCACCGCAGCCATCGGCGAGCCCACCGACGGCGCGATCGACTACGACGATGACGTGGACTACTTCGCGTTCGAGGCCCGCCAGGGCCAACTCTACGAAATCCACGTGACACTGGGAACCCTCGAGGACTCGGTGTTGGACCTGTGGGACGCCGACGGGTTCTATCTGGCCGACAACGACGACTACGGCGATTCGCTGGCGTCGCGCCTCATCTGGCAGGCCCCTGCATCAGTCGACTACTACGTGGCCGTGGGCGGCTTCGGTACGAGGACGGGCTCCTACACCCTCACCGTGACACTCATCGACATCACCGACGACCACGCCAACCTGCAAGGCAGCGCCACCGCCGCAGCCATCGGCGAGCCCACCGACGGCACAGTCGACTACGACGGCGACGTGGACGTCTTCGTGTTCGAGGCCCAGCAGGAACGGATATACGAGATCCACGTGACACCGGGAACCCTCCAGGACCCGACGCTGGAACTGTCCGACGCCGACGGGGCCTTCTTGGACTACAACGACGACTACGGCAATTCGTCGGCGTCCGGCCTTACCTGGCAGGCCCCCGCGACGGGCGACTACTACCTGGCCGTGGGCGGCTACGGCACGGGCTCCTACACCCTCACCGTGACCATCTCCGACATCACCGACGACCACGCCAACCTGCACAGCGGCGCCAGCACCGCAGCCATCGGCGAGCCCACCGACGGCGCGATCGACTACGACGATGACGTGGACTACTTCGCGTTCGAAGCCCAGCAGGGCCAACTCTACGAAATCCACGTGACACCGGGAACCCTCGAGGACCCGACGCTGGAACTGTCCGACGCCGACGGGGCCTTCTTGGACTACAACGACGACTACGGCGATTCGCTGGCGTCGCGCCTCGCCTGGACGGCCCCCGCGACGGGCGACTACTACCTGGCCGTGGGCGGCTACGGCACGGGCTCCTACACCCTCACCGTGACCATCTCCGACATCACCGACGACACCTCGACCTGAGACTGCGGTCCGGCGGTGCCGGGGTTCCCCGCAGCCGACTCAGTCGATGTAGTAGCCGCCGTTGACGTCCATCACCTCGGCGGTGATGAACGAGGCGGCCGAACTCCCCAGGAACAGGGCGGCGTAGGCCACGTCGCTCGGGGTTCCCATCCGCCCCACCAGCACCAGGGCGGCGTACTGATCCATATTGGGCCGCTCGGTCATGCGGCTGTGGACCATGGACGGCGCCAAGGCGTTGACGGTGATGCCCTCCTTGGCCACCTCCGGCGCCACCGCCTTCGCCAGTGTGTGCACGGCGCCCTTGGAGGCGGCATAGGCCGTCACCCCCGAGAGGCTGCCCATCTTGCCGGAGTTGGATCCGACGTTGATGATGCGGCCGTAGCGGGCCTCCCGCATGGCCGGCAAGACCCGGCGGATGCACAGGAACGCCCCGGTGGAGTTCACGTCGAAGACCCGTTGCCACTCCTCCAGGCTGGTGTTGGGGACCCCGGCGGGCCCCAGGATCCCAGCGTTGTTCACGAGGATCGACGGCGCCCCGAACCTGGCCTCCACCTCGCTGATCGCCGCATCCACCGCCGCCTCGTCGGCGACGTCGCAGTCGAGCGCCAGCATTCCCGGGTCATCCGGCAGATCCGCACCCTCCCAGTCCATGTCCAGCAGCGCCACCTGCGCGCCCTGCTCGCGCATCGCCTCGGCGATGGCCCGGCCGATGTTGCGCGCCGCCCCGGTCACCACCGCCACCCGTCCCGCGTAACCGGGCAGCTTGATCCCCTCCAGCGTCCAGGCACTCATCGTGTTCCCCTTCCCATGATCGGCGGCGGGGAATCACTGTAGTGATCTGGCCGCCTCCGATACGGCGGCACCGCGACGACTGATCGACGTGACCGGTGCCGCGTCGAGTCAGCGGCGGCACCCGTCAGGACCGGTAGCGAGCGGCGGGCGTCCCCGGCGGGTTGTACCGGCCCGGGACAGCGTCGGGGTTGGCCACCAGCACCTCGCACTCCATCCGGTCGGGGTCACGGAAGAAGACGCTGAGCTTCGGCCCGAAGTCGGTGACGAACCCGTCGGTGGCACCCGCGGCCATGAGGCGGCGGCGGATCTCGTCGAACGTCTCGATGTCCGGTGCTCGCAGGCCGAGGTGGTCGAGCCTGCCGCGACCGAACATGGGGGTCTGGTGGTCGGCCTGCGTGTTCCCCTCGATCTCGAAGACGTTCAACTCGGTACCGGCACCGATGCGGAGGATGACCATCCGCGGCCCGCCGGGCATCTCCGGCCCGTCACGCTCGACGGTCGCGCCGAAGATGTCGATGTAGAAGCGCTGCAGACGATCGGCGTCGTTGGTGAGGACGGCGACGTGGTCGAGCCCGTCGGTGAGCATGCCCCCGACGCTAGACCAGACCGACCGCCTCGCTGAGCCGGCTACTCGCCGCCGGTCACCGATCGTGCCGAAGGCACGCCCGACCCGCTCCATGAAGGCCGGCTCGGCGTCGCTCGCGGTAGTGCTGGCGGTGGTACCATATATGGCATGAATAAGACGACGGTGTACTTGCCGGAGACGCTGAAGAACGGCGTGGAGCGGCTTGCGCGGCAGCGTTCGTGCTCCGAGGCGGAGGTGATACGCCAAGCCATACAGGACGCGATCTCGCGCCCCAAGCCCCGCCCGGGGATCATTCCCGGTGACAGCGCCTGGGCCGAGCGAGTGGACGACTACATGGACGGTTTCGGCGAGCGATGATCATCGCCGACACCAGCGGGCTCATCGCCTTTTTCAGCGAGTCCGGTTCACAGCACGAAGCGGTGACGGCGTGGATCGGCGCCCACGATCCGGTGATGGTTGTCTCTCCCTACGTCCTGGCCGAGGTGGACTATCTGGTCGCGACCCGCAAGGGCACCGACGCCGAGTTGGCCGTGCTGACCGAACTGTCGGGGGGTGCCTACGAACTTGCGGGGATGGATGCCCGCGACGTGGTGGCGGCGCGACGGGTGATCGAGCGCTACAGGGACCTCGGCATCGGTCTTGCCGACGCCTCCATCGCAGTGCTCGCGCAGCGCTTCCGGACTCGCACCGTCCTGACTCTGGATCGGAGGCACTTCGGCGTCATCCGCCCGCTGGACGGAGGCACCTTCACGATCGTCCCCTGAGCGCAGCGTGTGGGACGCGAACCCGCGCACAACGGCTCTGGGGCCCGCCAATCGCTGCTGTGCGCTCCCGGCCGCGAGATTGCATCCAGTCCTCTCACCTCCGGTCACGACCTTGTGGCGGGCTTATGGTCAGATATTTATGACTATACTTGCGGCATGACGATCTCACCCCTCGACTCGAGCGAACGGACGGTGCCCGCCGGCGAGTTCAAGACGAATTGCCTGCGTCTCATGGACGAGGTGCAGGGAACCGGAACCGAGATCGTCGTGACCAAGCATCGGCGTCCGGTCGTACGGGTCAGCCCGTTCCGCTCGGAGCGACCGGCATTGGTCGGATCCTGCCGGGGCCAGCTGCGGATCATTGCGGACATCGACGGCGATCCGGCCATTCCCGCCGACGACTGGGAGATGCTGGCCGATCCCGGAGGCATCGTCGATCGCGATGCCTGATCATCCGCTCCAGCAGTGAGCCTCCTGCTGGACACCAACGTCCTGCTCCGGCTCACCGTCGACAGCGCGGACATCACCGATTCGTTCAAGGAGGAGGTCGAATCCGGGCTCGTCGACGGCGACGTCGCCGTTTCCACGGTGACCTTCGTGGAAACCGCTCGCCTGCATCATCACGGGCGGATCGACTTGGGATGCCATCCCGCCGTCTGGCGCCGCGAGCGGCTGCATTCGGGCCTCCGGGAGATCCCCATAGGCGGCGACGTCGCCGTCGAGTCGGTCCTGCTGATGACCACCGGATTCCACAACGACCCGGCCGACCAGTTGATCGTCACCACGGCCATGCTGGCTGGGCTGCGCCTCGCCACGACGGACCGCCGGATCACCGCCTGGGCGCAGCAGACACGGCTCCTACCAGTCGTGGATCCCCGCATAGATGCTGAGGGCTGACGCCGCGGGACGCGTGGAGACATGCAACGTGCCCGATGGCGCTGTCCTCTGCCAGGGTTTTGCCCCGCGAGGTCGACACGGACACTCTCGACACTGTGCTCGCTCATCACTGTGCTCGCTCATCACTGTGCTCGCTCATCACTGTGCTTGCTCATCGAATCCCGCCCGAGAACTCCGCAGCACCGGTCGACGTCGGCGGTCGCTCAACAACGTCGGTCCGAGTGGACCTGCCACTCTGGGTTGATGTGGCTCAACAATCCTGCGCACTTCGATCCCGCTCAACGAAGGCTGGGGTGTTGTGCGTCTGCCGGTCCGGATCGGGAGGCGCTTGCTGTGGGTGTGTGCCGGGTCGGGGTTTGTTGCTCCGGTCCGGGTTGGCTCCAATGCGGGGAGATGCCGAACCCGCCGATG
>JAPONU010000211.1 GCA_026713745.1 bacterium | reverse complement strand
TCGACCGCCCCGTCGCCGTCGGCCAGCGTTCCCGGCCCCAGGTCAGCGGGGCCCACAACCGTTGCCGAGGTCATCGGCTCACAGTAGTTCAGCCCCGCAGCCCGCCCTCAGCCCAGGGGTAGTGCCGGACCGGCCCAACCCCAACCGGCCCAACCCGACGAGTCCAACCCGACCGCCGTAACCCCAACCGGCCCAACCCGACCGCCGTAACCCCAACCGGCACAAGCCGACCGGCACAACCCGACCGCCGTAACCCCGACCGGCCCAACCCCGACCGGCCCAACCCGACGAGTCCAACCCAACCGGCCCAACCGCGGCACAGGCAGTGCAACCGCCCTGACGATCACCACGGCGCAACTCGACCGGCCCAACACCTGCCAGGTGCCTGTGCAGCCGGAGCCGGCTTCCGGGCGTCGGTACGATGCGGTGCGTGGGTCGCCTTGCCGAGATGATCGCCGCCTCGGCCGGCGCCCTGTCCCGGGCCACCGGGCGTGGCGGGGGCACCAGCCTGCCGGGCATGGTGCTGAACAGGCTGGAGCCCGGTGCGCTGGCCCGGCTCGGCGGCGGGCTGGGCGGTGGCGCCGTGTACATCTCGGCCACCAACGGCAAGACCACCACCGCCCGTCTCCTGAGCGCCTGCCTGCGTGCCGACGGCCGCATCGTGACGGCCAACGCCGCCGGCGCCAACCTGGCCAGCGGCGTGACCTCGGCGCTGCTGGCCCGGGAGCGCAGCCGACGCAACCGACGCGACAGGCGGAGCCGGCAGGTTCGGATGTCTGGTCGGAGCGGCCGGGCCGGCGACCGGACGAGGACGCAAGCCGACGGTCGGGCCGGCCGACCGGCCTGGCGCCGGAACCGGGGCACCGCCGGCGACCCCGGAGACCTCGCAGATCCCGCAGATCCCGGATCCGGCTGCGGGGGCATCGGCGTCTTCGAGGTGGACGAGGCGGCGCTGCCCCACGTCGCCGGCGCGCTGCAGCCTCGGGCCGTGGTGCTCATGAACCTCTTCCGGGACCAACTCGACCGCTACGGCGAGTTGGAGACCATCGCAGAGCGCTGGGGCGAGCTGGCCCGCAGCCTGGGCCCGGCCACCACCCTGGTGCTGAACGCCGATGACCCTGCGCTGGCCCACCTCGGGAGGCTCTGGACCAGCGAGCCGACGTTCCAGCCGTACCGGCCGGAGGGGCCGCCGGAGAGCCTCGACGGCGAACCCGCCGACGCTCCGGCATCGGAGACCTACCAGCCGCCGGCGCCGGCGCGCATCGACACCGATCCGCCGAGGGTGGTGCTGTTCGGGATCGACGACCCGGAGGTGGGCCGCCCGGATCTGCCCCATGCCGCCGACACGGTGCGCTGCGGCAACTGCGGCAGCCCCCTGAGCCACGACCTGGTGACCGTTGGACACCTGGGGCACTGGCGCTGCGAAACTTGCGGGCTGCGGCGGCCCCGGCCCCACATCCGTGCGCGACGAGTACACCTCGACGGCTTGGACCGGATGACACTCACCATCACCGACACAGACGGCCCCGGCAGCAGCGACGGCCCCGCGAGCGGCGACGAGACCAGCAGCAGCAACGAGACCAGCAGCGGAAACGACCCCGCGAGCGACGACGAGACCAGCAGCGGAAACGGCCCCGCGAGCGACGGCGAGACCGGCGCCGGGACCGAGACCAGCAGCGGCAACGGCCCCGCGAGCGGCGACGAGACCAGTAGCAGCAACGAGACCAGCAGCAACGACCCCGCGAGCGACGACGAGACCAGCAGCGGCGACGGCCCCGCGAGCGACGACGAGACTGGCGCCGGGACCGAGAGCCGCGACAGCACCGACCTCGAGATCACTGCCGGGCTGGGCGGCCTGCACAACGCCTACAACGTGACCGCTGCGGTGGCGGCGGCTGTCGCCCTGGGGGTGCCACCGGAGGCCATCCGCGACGGCATCGCCGGGGTAAAGGCGGCGTTCGGGCGGGCCGAGCAGGTGAACCTCGACGGGCGCACGCTGCGGCTGCTGCTGGCCAAGAACCCCACCGGCGCCAACGAGAACATCCACTGCGTACTGGCCGAGCCC
>JAPONU010000210.1 GCA_026713745.1 bacterium | reverse complement strand
GAGGCCCCACCGACATCGACAACCTCTGCTTGCTGTGCAGCGACTGCCACCACAAACAGATCCACGAACTCGGCGCCGACCTGACCCGCCAACCCGACGGCACCTACCGCCTCAAACACCCACCCAACCGGCTGCTGAACCCGGCGCGCCACAACAGCAATACGCGAAACGGCAAGACCCGAACCGCCAAAGCCCGAACCGCCAAGGCGCACGCCGGCAAACACGGACCGTCAGGTCACCAAGACGGCGCCGCCGCCACCACGAACCAACCCCTCCGACGCTGAAGACCAGGTGGGCCCGGACACCCGAACAAGCCGCAGTTGACCGGGCGTCGGTGGCCGCCGGAGAACCGTCTGATGCGCCCGCCTGACCCTTCAGGCGGAGCGGTACGTCCCTGAACAGCATGTTCGCGGCCCCAAACGGAGGCGGTTTGCCTCCGGGCAGCGCCGCAAATTACAATCGTGCAACTACACATGAGTAGTTCCGGAGTTGTCCACGTCCGACTCTTCGGGCCATGGGACACAGATGAGCGGAGGCACCGGCGTGACCGTCGTCGAGCATTCAGGCAAGCACAACGCGCACAACGCCGAGACGCCAGCCGATCCGGCAGCCAACGGCCGCACGGCCCACGTGGCGGCCGATCCCGGCCCGCCCTCGGCCCGGCCGATCAACTCCCCCATGCGCGTGCGCAAGCGCGACGGCAGCCTCGAACCGGTGGACGTCACCAAGATCGTGCGGCGCGTGGAGCGCTGCAGCAGCGGCCTCGACAGCGTGGACTGCATGCGCGTCGCCACCCGCACCATCAGCGGGCTCTGCGACGGCGCCAGCACCACCGAACTCGACGAGTTGGCGATCCGCACCGCGGCCTCGCTGATCTGCGAAGAACCCAGCTACTCCAGGCTCGCCGCCCGGCTGCTCGCCGCCTACACCGAGGAGGAGGTCCGCAACCAGCGCATCGGCAGCTTCTCGCAATCCATCGCCGCGGGTCGCCTGCTCGGGCTCATCAGCGACCAGAACGCCGACTTCGTGGAGGCCAACGCCGGCCTGCTCAACGAGGCCATCGACAACGACCGCACCGACCTCTTCGAGTTCTCCGGCCTGCGGACGGTCTATGACCGCTACCTGCTCCGCCATCCCGAGACCCGCAAGGCCATCGAGACGCCCCAATACTTCCTGATGCGGGTCGCCTGCGGGCTGTCCACCGAGGCCGCCGAGGCCATCGACTTCTACCGGCTGATCTCGTCGCTGGAGTACCTCCCGTCGAGCCCGACGCTGTTCAACTCCGGCACCACGCACCCCCAGATGTCCTCGTGCTACCTGCTGGACTCGCCGGCCGACGACCTCGAGGCCATCTACAACCGCTACACCGACGTCGCCAAGCTCTCCAAATTCGCCGGCGGCATCGGGCTTTCCTACAGCCGGATCCGCAGCCGGGGCTCGCTCATCCGCGGCACCAACGGCCTCTCCAACGGCATCGTGCCGTGGCTCAAGACGCTCGACAGTTCGGTGGCGGCGGTCAACCAGGGCGGTCGCCGCAAGGGCGCCTGCTGCGTCTACCTCGAGACCTGGCACGCCGACATCGACGAGTTCCTGGAACTGCGCGAGAACACCGGCGACGAGGCCCGCCGCACCTACAACCTCAACATCGCCAACTGGGTGCCCGACCTGTTCATGAAGCGGGTCGAGAACGACTGGCAGTGGAGTCTGTTCGACCCGAAGAAGGTCCCGCACCTGGTGGACCTCTACGGCGAGGACTTCGAGCGCGCCTACGTGGAAGCCGAGGAGGCGCGCCTCTACGAGCGCCAGATCCCCGCCCGGCACCTCTACAGCAAGATGATGCGCACCCTCGCCCAGACCGGCAACGGCTGGATGACCTTCAAGGACGCCTCCAACCGGAAGTGCAACCAGACCGGCGGCGAGGGCCGGGTGGTGCACCTCTCCAACCTGTGCACCGAGATCCTGGAGGTGACCAGCGCGGCCGAGACGGCGGTCTGCAACCTGGGCTCGGTGAACGTCGGGCGCCTCGTGCGCGACGGCGAATTCGACTTCGACCGCCTCGGCGAGGTGGTGCGGACCGCGGTGGCGTTCCTCGACCGGGTGATCGACATCAACTTCTACCCAACCGAGGCGGCCCGGGCCTCCAACGAGGTGTGGCGCCCCGTAGGGCTCGGCCTCATGGGCCTGCAGGACGTGTTCTTCAAGCTGCGGCTGCCGTTCGACAGCGACGAGGCGCGGGAGCTGTCCCGCCGCATCTCCGAGGAGATCTACTACTGGGCGCTGTCCACCTCGGCGGACCTGGCGAAGGAGTTCGGCGCACACCCCAACTTCGCCGAGACCCGTGCCGGCGGCGGGCAACTGCAGATGGACCTCTGGGGCGTCGGCGTCAGCGACGAGGCCCGTTGGGACGCCCTGCGGGAGCGCATCGCCGCCGGTGGGCTACGCAACTCGCTGCTCATCGCCATCGCCCCCACCGCCACAATCGCCTCCATCGCCGGCTGCTACGAGTGCATCGAGCCGCAGGTCTCCAACCTGTTCAAGCGCGAGACCCTCTCCGGCGAGTTCCTGCAGATCAACCACTACCTGGTGCGCGACCTGCAGGCCCGGGGACTGTGGACCGGCGGGATGCTGGACTCGCTGAAGCGGTCGCAGGGTTCGATCGCCGACATCACCGGCATCCCCTCCGACGTGAAGCTGCTCTACCGCACCGCCTGGGAGCTGCCGCAGCGGGCGCTCATCGACCTGGCCGCCGACCGGGGCGCCTTCATCGACCAGAGCCAGTCGCTGAACCTCTTCCTGGAGACGCCCACCATCGGGAAGCTCTCCTCGATGTACGCCCACGCCTGGCGCAAGGGCCTGAAGACCACCTACTACCTGCGCTCCCGGCCGGCCACCCGAATCAACCAGGCCACCCTCACCAACGGCAACGGCGCCGCCGCGGTGACGTGCTCCCTGGAGAACCCCGAAACCTGCGAGGCCTGCGACTAGGAAGGAATGGTTGCCGCATCGAGCCCGCGCGAACCGTGGCTCGTCCACTTCTTCCAACGCCATCCATCCGACGATCCGGATGAGTCATACCGTCGCTCGACTTCTTCGAAGGGCTGACCGACAAGATCGCCGACAAGATCGCCGCCGAGATCGCCGCCGAGATAAACGCCGTGCTTGACGCGGTTGCGGAAGCGCCGCCGCCCTCGTTCGCCGGCGGCGGCAAGTGGGAGGCGATGCACGGCGACATGGCCGGGTTCTACGAGGTGCGCGTCCAGGGAACTGGCCAGAATCACCGGCTCTTCTGCCTGCTCGCCCGCGATGCTGCCGATCTGGGAGGATCCTCGATCGTCTGCCTCGACGGCCTCTCCAAGCCTCGACGCGAGGCGGCCAAACCACGGGACTATGCGCGGATTCGGTCGTATCGAGGGGAGTTCGAGCGACATCGCCGCGTGCTCAACTGACGCGGGTCGCTTCCATAGGTTCCGCAGCCAACTCCAACTCGAGAGCCTCTGCCAGGGCCACGAGCGTCGCCAGAGTGGGGTTGGGACGCTCGGCTGAGAAGAGACGCCGGATCACTTCAGGGCGAAGGTTGGCGCGGCGCGCAAGCTCAGCCTTGCTCAACTCGAGGCTGCATCGGCGCCGATCGAACATGCGAATGATCGAATCGATCTGATCGATGCGTCGGCGCGCGGAGTCATACGCGTGTCGATATTCCGGATCCTCACGGCGCCCCGCGAGGTAACGCTCCGCCCCCGTCCGTGCCTCTGCGATGGTCACCACTATAGACAAAGCGTGACACAAACGTTACGCGCCAGCGAGGCAAACGTGGCTGGCGTAAGCCCGTCCATTGTTCATTCACGGCCGGCGGCAGTTCAACGACAGACTCCTCGCCGTGGCCGAGTAGGTCGACGAGCCCGGCGAAGCATGACCACGGCAAGGATCGTTAGTTGCGCGCATCAGACGTTTCCGCAGGTCAGCGATCAGTCTGCCGCGTCCTGTCTCCCGTGCCTACTACGGTGAAATTACAGGGCTAGTATTTCGCCACTGTAATTTGCGTCGTCAAGCTCTTGGTTGGCGGCGCCGCGATGCGAGCCGCTACCAGCAGGACCGGCACGGGAGAAACCAGACGTGACAATTCTCGAGTTCCCGCTTCCGGACACCGCCGCGTATCCGGCCGCTCAGCCCGCGCCGCCGGATGCCCAGGCCGCGCCCGGTCAGGCCAACCTGCTGGACCCCGGTTTCGAGTTGACGCTGCGCCCCATGCGCTACCCGGTCTTCTTCGACATGTACCGCGACGCCATCAAGAACACCTGGACGGTGGACGAGGTGGACTTCTCCGACGACCTCGTCGACCTGGACCGCAAGCTGCTGGGTTCCGAGAAGCACCTGGTGCAGCGGCTGGTGGCGTTCTTCGCCACCGGCGACTCCATCGTCGCCAACAACCTGGTGCTGAACCTGTACAAGCACATCAACGCCCCCGAGGCCCGCATGTACCTGTCGCGGCAGCTCTACGAGGAGGCGCTGCACGTGCAGTTCTACCTCACGCTGCTGGACAACTACATGCCCGACATCGACGAGCGCCACGCCGCCTTCGCCGCCGTCGAGAACATCCCCTCGATCCGGCGCAAGGCCGAGTTCTGCTTCCGGTGGATGGGTTCCATCGACAGCCTGGACCGGCTGGACACCGCCGAGGACCGGCGCAAGTTCCTGCTGAACCTCATCTGCTTCGCCACCTGCATCGAGGGTCTGTTCTTCTTCGCCGCCTTCGCCTACGTGTACTTCCTGCGCTCGAAGGGACTGCTGAACGGATTGGCGGCCGGCACCAACTGGGTATTCCGCGACGAGAGCTGCCACATGAACTTCGCCCTCGAGGTGGTACGCACGGTGCGGGAGGAGCAGCCGGAACTCTTCGACGACGACCTGGCCACCGAGATCGGCGAGATGATGGCCGAAGCCGTGGAGTGTGAGCACCAGTTCGCCGAGGACCTGCTCGGCGAGGGCGTGCCAGGCATGTCGGTGGCCGACACCCGCCAGTACCTGGAGTACGTGGCCGACCAGCGGCTGGCACAGCTGGGTCTGTCGGCCCGCTACGGCGCCCGCAACCCCTTCTCGTTCATGGAACTGCAGGACGTCCAGGAACTGACCAACTTCTTCGAGCGCACCGTCTCGGCGTACCAGACGGGCGTCGAGGGCGACGTCGCCTTCGACGAGGACTTCTAAACGAGGTCCAGACCCCTCTGGACCGAACAAACCAACAGATCGCCTCTCTCCCCCAGAGGCACCTCGGCCAGGCTCGGTTCTCACCCCCAACCGAGCCTGGCCCTCTTTCTGGCCCTGAACAGACGGGCGTGACCACGTAGCTCTCTAAGTTCCTATCTTTCTTCGTTCTTGTGAAAGGAGGTGATTCTCTATGACAACTAAAGCCATACCAGGACACAGCAAACGACAGCGACACTCCTGCCGTTGTGACGTCCGACGCCCGTGCCGGCGAGACTCTGATCGGTACAAGAAGGGCAGGTAAGCGTGCGCGGGGAGACGCTACGAATCGTGGCGGGAGACGCTACGAATCGTGGCGGGAGGCGGCTAGGAGCCGCGCTGCGGCGCGGGCGGGTTGGAGTTGGCCGCTGCGGACCTGCTCGGTGAGGTCGGGCAGTAGGGCCCGCACCTCGGGATCGGCATGCAGGGCGTCCATGAGGCGCCGCTCGGTGAGGTGCCACATCCAGCGGACGCGCTGGTCGCCGCGGCGCGTGGACCACTGGCCCCCGGCGCGCAGCGTCTCGGCGTGGGCCTCGATCTGTGTCCAGAGTTCGCCCAGGCCGGTGCCCTCGAGCGCGCTGGCAGCCAGTACCGGGGGCTCCCAGCGGGGCTCTCCCGACTCCCCGGAGCCGCCGGATCGCCCAGGATGCAGCAGCCGCAGGGCGGCGGCGTAGTCGGCCACCGAACGGCCGGCCACCGCCGCCAGGTCGCCGTCGGCCTTGTTCACCACCAACACGTCGGTCACCTCGAACAGGCCTCGCTTGATGCCCTGCAGTTCGTCACCGCCGGCAGGGGTGGTCACCGTCAGCACGGTGTCGCAGATGTCGGCGACGCCCGCCTCGGACTGGCCGACCCCGACGGTCTCGATGAACACCACGTCGTAGCCGGCCGCCTCGACCACCTCGACGGCCTCCAGGGTGGCGCCGGTGACGCCGCCCAGCGCCCCGCCCGACGGTGACGGGCGCACGAACGCCTTCTCGGCGGTCGCCAGGCGCGCCATGCGGGTCTTGTCGCCCAGGATCGAACCGCCGCTGACCGCGCTGGAGGGGTCCACCGCCAGTACCGCCACCCGGTGACCCTGCTCGCAGAGATGGGTGCCAAGCGCATCGATGAGAGTGCTCTTGCCGGCACCCGGCGGGCCGGTGATCCCAACCCGGTGAGCGTCTGCGGCACCAGCGGCATGTGGGGCCAGTTGTTCGAGCACTTCGGCGGCGACGGCGCGGTGGTCGGGGCGGGTGCTCTCGACCAGCGTGATGGTGCGCGCCAGCCACGTCCGGTCGCCGGCCAACACCCCGCTCACATGCCTGTCCACCTGCTCGGAGATGTCCTGTCCGGAGATGTCCTGTCCGGAAGTGTCCTGCTGGGAAGTGTCCTGCTGGGAGATGTCCTGTTCCGGCGGACCCACGACGCTCACACTCAGCCGGTCAGATCGTCACGGGCCGGTGGCGTCGGGTGCCGGGCCGGGCGCCGGCGCCCACCGGGGCTCCCCGAACAGGCGCCCGGTTCACGCCGGCCGCTTGGCCAGGGCGTCGAGCAGCTCGCCGGCGGCGGTGGTCAGCGCCGTGCCGGGACCGAACACGGCCGCGGCGCCGGCCTCGAACAGCGCGGGCGTGTCCCGCGCGGGGATGACTCCGCCGACGACGACCATGATGTCGGGGCGGCCGAGGGTGGCCAGCTCGGCGATCAACTCCGGCACGTGGGTGAGGTGGCCGGCGGTCAGCGACGACACCCCCACGATGTGCACGTCGTTCTCGACGGCCTGGCGGGCCACCTCGGCGGGGGTCTGGAACAGCGGCCCGACATCCACGTCGAAACCCAGGTCGGCGTAGCCGCTGGCCACCACCTTCTGGCCCCGGTCGTGGCCGTCCTGGCCGATCTTGGCCACGAGGATCCTGGGCCGGCGACCTCGCTGAGCGGCCATTTGCTCGATCCGGCGGCGCACCGCCGTCACGGCCTCGTCCGCGCCGGCAGCCTGGCTGTACACACCCGAGATCGTACGGACTTCGGCGGTGTGGCGGCCCCATGCCCGCTCGAGTGCGTCGCTGATCTCGCCGACGGTGGCCCGCGCGCGGGCGGCTTGGACCGAGAGGTCGAGCAGGTTGCCGCCCCCGCCGTCGGCGCAGCGGGTGAGCGCCTCCAGAGCAGCCGTGCAGGTCTCCTGATCGCGTTCGGCCCGCACCTTGGCCAGCCGGGCGGTCTGGGCAGCCAGAACCTCGGCGTTGTCCACCGCCAGCAACTCCACCGACTCGGGGGTCTCGGGACGGAAGCGGTTCACACCGATGAGCGCCTGCGTGCCGGCGTCGATGCGGGCCTGGGTGCGGGTGGCGGCCTGCTCGATGCGGGCCTTGGGCACGCCGGCCTCGATGGCGGCGGCCATACCGCCCATGCCGTCGATCTCGTCGATGTGCTCGGCGGCCCGCCGGGCCAGCCGGTCGGTGAGGCGCTCCAGGTAGTAGCTGCCGCCCCACGGGTCCACCGGGGCGCACGTGCCGCTCTCATGCTGCAGCACCAGTTGCGTGTTCCGGGCGATGCGGGCCGAGAAGTCGCTCGGCAGCGCCAGCGCCTCGTCGAAGGAGTTGGTGTGCAGCGACTGGGTGTGGCCCCCGGTGGCGGCCATGGCCTCGATGCAGGTGCGGGCCACGTTGTTGTAGACGTCGTCGGCGGTGAGGCTCCAGCCCGACGTCTGGCAGTGGGCCCGCAGCACCAGTGACTTGGGGTCGGCCGGCTCGAACTGCCGCATCAGGGTTGCCCACAGCAGCCGGGCGGCCCGCAGCTTCGCCACCTCCATGAAGAAGTTCATGCCGATGCCCCAGAAGAAGCTCAGCCGCGGGGCGAAGTCGTCGATCGCCAGGCCGGCGTCGAGGCCGCAGCGCACGTACTCCAGGCCGTCGGCGATGGTGTAGGCCAGCTCCAGGTCGGCGGTGGCCCCGGCCTCCTGCATGTGGTAGCCGGAGATGGAGATGGAGTTGAAGCGGGGCATCTCCGCGGCTGTGTAGGCGAAGATGTCCGAGACGATCCGCATCGAGGGCCGCGGCGGGTAGATGTAGGTGTTGCGGACCATGAACTCCTTGAGAATGTCGTTCTGGATGGTCCCGGTGAGCGCCGAATGCGCCACCCCCTGCTGTTCGGCGGCCACGATGTACAAGGCCATGACCGGCAACACCGCCCCGTTCATGGTCATCGACACGCTCATGCGGTCCAGCGGGATGCCGTCGAAGAGGATCTGCATGTCGGCGACGGTGTCGATCGCCACACCGGCCATGCCCACGTCGCCGGTCACCCGGGGGTTGTCGGAGTCGTAGCCCCGATGGGTGGGCAGGTCGAAGGCCACCGACAGGCCCCGCTGGCCCGCCGCCAGGTTGCGCCGGTAGATAGCGTTGGACTCGGTCGCAGTGGAGAAGCCGGCGTACTGGCGGATCGTCCAGGGCCGGGTGAGGTACATGGTGGGGTGCGGGCCGCGCAGGTACGGGGCGAGGCCCGGATAGCCGTGCGGCGCCTGCAGGTCGGCCACGTCGGACGCGGTGTAGAACGGCTGCAGGTCGATGCCTTCGGGAGTGGGTATCTGGCCGCCGCCGTTGGGCGAGACATCCAGCGGGGATCCGGCGGCGCCGGTGTCCGCTGAGTCCGGTGGCGCTGGAGCCGACTCCGGCAGCGCCGACCAGGGCAGTGCCGCGAAGTCGGGGATCGCACTCACGGCATGCTCTCCGAACGGGCGCGCCCCCGACCCGTGATTCCGGCGAAGGCCGGAATCCGGTTCCGGGGCTGTCCGGGCGGGGGTGCCGGTGGTGCCCCGGGGGCCTCGGAAATGACCGCCCACGCCGGACCCCGGCGTCCCCGCCCTCGCGCGACTACCCGTACGGCAAGCCTCATCACGACTGCTCCGAGCCAGGGCGGCGCAGCGGCAACGGTGGGATGCACACGGCGGCATCGGGCGGCGTCTGGGCTCGGCGCGCGACCGGAGCCGACGATCCGGCAGGATCGCTTCCGGAGCCTTCGCCGCTTGCCGGCGGGAGGTAGCACGTCACGCCCACGACGTGCTCGGCGCCGCCGGCCAGACCCTCCCGGCGACGCTCGGCCGCCTGGTCGATCCGGGCTGCCAGCGAACCGTCCCCCAAGGCCTCCGCCATGCCGCCGGCGGCCTCGATCCGGCGGAACTGCTCCCAGGCGGCCTCGGCGAGCCGGGCGGTTCGATCCTCGGCGTACCAGGAGCCCCCGGCCGGATCGGTGACGGCGCCGAGGTCTGCCTCGTCGGCCAGCAGGTGGCTGATGTTCCGGGCCAGGCGGCGACCCCGCTCGCCGGGTGGCCCGAGCGCCACGTCCCCGAGCGCCACGTCCCCGAGCGCCACATCCCCGAGCGCCACGTCATAGGGCAGGACCGTGATGCAGTCGGCACCGCCGGCGGCCGCCGCGAACGCCGCCGTCGTGGCGCGCACGAGGTTCACGAACGGGTCCTGGGTCACGAACATGGCCTCGGAGGTGACCGCCCAGCAGCGCAGCGCTCGCCGCCCGGAGGTGGCCACGTCGCAGGCCGCCAGGGCGCGGTCCCAGAGCATCCGGGCGGCGCGCAGCTTGCAGATCGTGGCGAACTGATCGGCTGTGGCCACCAGGCGGGCCTCGATGTGCCGGGCCGCCGGCTGCGGCTCGATGCCGCCGGCCTCCAGGGCGCGCAGGTAGGCCACGCCGGTCGCCAGCATGCAGGCCAACTCCAGCGCCGGTGGCGCTCCGGCGTCTGCGTAGACGGTGGCGTCCAGGGTGACGGGCCGGGCTCCCGCCGGGCCGGCGGAATCACCGTTGCGATGCCGCCGCCGCCGGATCGCCTGCACCAGCGGGACCAGCTGGGCGAGCGCATCGTCCACCTCGCTCAGCAGGAAGCCGTGGCGGGCCAGGGCGCCGAGCGGGTCCGCACCGGCGACCAGCCTGCCGGTCGGCGCCGCGGTGGCCAGCGCCGCGGTGGCCAGCGCCGCGGTGGCCTCTGCGGCTGCGGCGAACCAGGGGCCGCCGTCGACGAACACCCGGACCTCGGTGGGATTCACCCCGGCGAGCGCGGTGAGCAACTCACCCGGTCCCGGCGGTCGACTCAACCGCAACCAGATCGCGTTCGCGCCCCCGGCGACGTCGGAGCGGATGGTGCCGGCGGTCTCGGCCGGGTCGGTCAGGTCGTGTCGCTGGCGCAACTCCCAACGCTCGGGGACACGGTGGCCGCCGCGCGTGAACGGCGCCCCGCCCGGCAGACCCCCAGGGTCACCCGACGTGGGATGTCCTTCGGCGGTGTAGAGCGGCTCGATGTCGAGGCCTTCGGCGGTGCGACCGACGAGGGTGTCCAGCGAGTCACCGCGCAACGAGCGCCGCACGAGGTCTTCCCAGTCGCGGCGCGGGGGAGCATCGAACCGCAGCAGCGACACCACACCGTCGGAGGTCACCCCTGCAAGGGTACGACCGTCGCCGGCCGGCGCGCGAGAATTCGCCGATGCCTCCCGATGCGCCGCCCCGATCCCGCCGAGCACCGCGCCGACGCGCCGTGCCGGCCGCCCTTCTGGCTGCGGCGGTTGCTGCGGCCGTTACTGCGGCAGCCTGCGCGGCCCCTCCGATGAGCCCGACCGGCTCGCAGGAACGATCACCGTCAGCGGCCCGCAGCAAGCCCCAGCCGGCGGTTCCGGCCGAGCCCGAACGCGACAGCGGGCAGAGCACGGCGGGCGATCAATCCGCCGGCGACGGGCAGTCCGCGCCCTCGCCGGCGGGCCAAGACGGCGTGGACTCGGGCGTCAGCCCGGGCGGCGAGGCCACCGGCGGGGCTCCGGGCGACGGCACTGGCGCGGCCGGCAGCGGGGCGAGCGTCAACGACGGTCCCCGACGTGACGGCGGCGGCACTCCCCCGGCGGGATCCAGTTCGGCGGGCAGCACCAGCGGCAACGACGGCGCCGGTGCCGGCGAGGGCGCCTCGGCACCGCCGATCGCGTCCCCGGGGCCGCGCTTCCCCGAGCCCTTGGGCTCGACACTCACCCGGTTGGCCGAACTCCCGGTGCCGCTGGCCGTGGCGTTCAGGTCCCAGGAGCCGGAGGCGCTGTATGTCGCCCTGCGCCACGGCGAGGTGGTGCGCCTGACCGCCGACGGCGGTCGCGCCGACTCCTCGGTCACGCTGCACCGCGACGGCGACGCCGTCCTGGACATGAGCGCCCGGGTGGACACCCGGGGCGAGATGGGACTGCTGGGCCTTACGTTCTCTCCCGCCGGCGACCGGCTCTACACGTCCTCGGTGAACCGCCGGCAGGTCAGTGAACTGTGGGAATGGCCGGTGGCGGCCGACGGCAGCGTGGACGCCGGCGGGGGCCGCCTGGTGCTGTCACTGGAGCAGCCCTTCTGGAACCACAACGGCGGCGACGTGACCTTCGGCCCCGACGGCTACCTGTACCTGGGCTTCGGCGACGGCGGCGGTGGCGGCGACCCGCTGCGGGCCGGCCAGGACCCCCACGACTGGCTGGGCACGATCCTGCGCATCGATCCCCGGCCGGGGCCGTCCGGTGAGTCCTACACCGTCCCGGCCGGCAACCCCTTCGCCGACGGCGCCGCAGGGGCGCCCGAGGTGTGGGTGTGGGGGGCGCGCAACCCGTGGCGGTTCTCCTTCGACCGCGCCAACGGCGACCTGTGGGTGTCCGATGTGGGCCAGGACCTGCTGGAGGAGATCAACCGCCTGCCCGCTGGCCAAGCCGGGACAGGGGCCGGGCGGGGCGCCAACCTGGGCTGGAGCGACTACGAGGGCAGCAACCCGTTCTGGTCCAACACCGAGCCGCCGGGCCACATCCGTCCCGTCGTCGAGTACCGCCACGGCGCGGACGCCCGCTGCTCGGTCACCGGGGGCTACGTCTACAGGGGCGGCCGGCTGCCCGGGCTCAGCGGCGTCTACCTCTACAGCGACTTCTGCGACGGCACACTCTGGGGCTACAACGAGGTGGCGGGAGCCCACCCGATCCACCTGGCCTCGGGCGCACCACCCAGGTCGGTGCTGTCCTTCGGCCAGGGCCCCGACGGCGAGATCTACGTCCTCACCGGCGACGCCATCTGGCGCCTCGAGGCCGGCTAGGTGTGACAACCGGGGGCCCGTTGCCGCCGATCGTTCGGTCGCCGCGGTGCGCTAGCCGGACACGGGTCGCAACAGGCGGCGGGCCTGCACACCGAACAGGACGGGCAGAACCGTGTCGATGACATGCCAGACGGTTCCGTTGGCGTTCTCACCCCAGGCCGCGGCGAACCAGTTGGGGACGAAGGCGACCGCCAGCAGCACGGTCAGGTAGAACATCACGTTCGCCCGGATCCATTGCCGGTCGTCGTCGCCGCCCTCGGCGTCGCACGACCGCTTCGCCCTGGTTGTGATGACCAGCATCAGCGCCAGCCCGGCGGCCATGAACCAGTTCAGGATCAACCACGTGTCGTTGGCGGCATCGGCATGATCGTCCACATAGAGCGGCCACGCCACGAACTGTGCCAGCACCACCACCGCCACCAGGGCCAGGTAGGCGCCGATCACACGCTTGACCAGAACGTTCGACATGGTCAACCCCCTTCACGTCGTGTGAGAGCAGACGTTACCACCGGCCGGTCTTCCAGCCGGTGGTCGAAACCCTGCCACCGGTGTCGGCGAAACCGCTCCAGCGGCCACCTCTAGCCTGAGGGCATCGCCGAGCAGCCCCCACCCCACACCGCGGACTCGGGATTCGCGGGCAGGCGACGCGTGGGCCGGCACGGCGGCGGGGGCTCGCCGGACCCGGAGATCGAGTCGCATCCCCGGCGCTGGCTGATCCTGTACATCCTGTGCCTGTCGCTGACGATGGTGGTCATCAGCATGAGTTCGCTGAACGTGGCCCTGCCGTCGATCCAGCGGGAACTGGGCGCCGGCGGATCGGACCTGCAGTGGATCGTGGACGCCTACGTGCTGGTCTTCGCCGGACTGCTGCTGCCCTTCGGCGCCCTCGGCGACCGCTGGGGGCGCAAGCGGGTGCTGGTCATCGGCATGACCCTGTTCGGGATCCTCTCCGCCCTCGCCGCCTTCTCAACCAGCCCGGGGCAGATCATCGCCTACCGGGGTGGCATGGGGGTGGCGGCGGCACTGGTCATGCCGGCCACGCTCTCGATCGCCACGGTGATCTTCCCGCGCTCCGAACGCCCCAAGGCCGTCGCCATCTGGGCGGCATTCGCCGGGGCGGGTGGTGCCCTCGGACCGCCGATCAGCGGGATCCTGTTGAACTTCTTCTGGTGGGGGTCGGTGTTCCTCGTCGCCGTCCCGGTGGCCGGCGTGGTCCTGGCGGGAACGCTGTGGATCGTGCCGGAGTCCCGCGACGACGAGCAGCGCCCGCTGGACGTCGTCGGTGCGCTCGTCTCGATCGCCGCGCTGGGGAGCCTCCTGTTCGCGGTGATCGAAGGCCCCGAACTCGGCTGGGGAAGCGCTCCGGTGCTGGGCATGTTCGCCGCAGCCACTGTGCTCGTCTGGGGGTTCGTGCGCTGGGAGCGCCGCATCCGCCATCCCATGCTCGACCCCGCCTACTTCGCCAATCGCCTGTTCAGCCTGGGCGCGGCCACCATCACGCTGGTGTTCTTCGGAATGGTCGGGATGTTCTTCGTGCTCACCCAGTACTTCCAGTTCGCACAGGGGCACACCCCGCTGGATGCCGGTTTCCGCAACGTGCCGCTGGCGGCCACCATGATGATCCTGGCACCGCGCAGCCCCGCCTTCACCCAGCGTTTCGGGGCGCGCGCCTCGATCAGCGGCGGACTCCTGCTCACCGCCACCGGGCTGGGCATCATGGCGGCACTCACGCCGGCCTCGCCCTACTGGATCATGGTGATCGCGCTGGTCACGACGGCAACCGGTCTGTCCCTGTTCATGCCGCCGTCGACGCACATCATCGTGACGTCGCTGCCCCAGCACAAGGCCGGCGTGGGATCGGCGGTCAACGACACCACCCGGGAGGTCGGCGCGGCGATCGGCATCGCCGTGCTGGGCACGCTGCTGACCGTCGGCTACCGCAGCGGGATGCGCACGCACGTCAGCGGCCTCCCCGATGCGGCGGCGGAGGGCGCCTCAGACTCCATCGGCGCCGCCCTGAGGGTTTCCCGGGACCTTCCGGCCGAGCAGGCCGCGAGGCTCACCGAGAGCGCCGTCGACGCCTTCAACCGGGGCATGACCCTGGCCATGGGAGTCTCCGCGGCGCTGCTCGCCCTGACCGCGGCGGCGACCTACCTGCTCTACCCCCGCGAGCACGCGGCCGGTCGGCACCGGCAGGAACAACCGGACAACTCACCGGCCGGCGCCTGACCGAGGCCCCGGCGGCGCCGATTCCCTGTTCGTCGACGGCGTTGCGCGGCTATTGGTCATGCGGCAGCGGGTCTCAGCCGGACAGGGCCTGCCGACGATGGACGACCTAACCTGGGCCCTTCCTGCAATCCGGGCCCCAGCCAGAGTTGCCTCAGCGGGTACCGGCGCGTTCTCAGCGCGTGAAAGGAGCGAGAGCGAATCATGCCCGACACGGATCGACTGCGCGAACTGCTGGTGGCGGGTGACCTCGTGGGCCTCTTTGTCGGGGCGATGGGCTGGGATCACCCCGATCACGCCGAGCCGGTGGTCGACGTTGAGACGGGCCTGAGTGCCGCCGCGGTGGCCAACAAGAAGGGCGTGACCGCGTTCAGGGTCGACTGCTCCGACGGGCTACCGCTGCGCGCCGGCCAGGACCGCCTGGTTCGGGAGTTGCGCCGTGTGAGCAGGGACCAGTTGGTGGTGTTCACCGCGCCCGATGAGTACCTGTGGTTGTGGCCCGAGCAGCGCCCCAGCGGTGTGGGCTACCGCCTCGTGGGCCACCACCATCCCTTCAGTGCGCCGACCGAGGCGATCCTCCAGCGGCTCGTGCGGGCATCGTTCGCGATCTCCGAGGAGCCCTCGCTCACGTCGGCCGCGGTGCTCGAACGGGTGCGCCGCTCATTCAACGCGGAGAAGGTCACCCGCAGCTTCTACAGGGAGTTCGAGAGGCACCACAAGAGTTTCACCGAGGCGATCAGCGGTATAGGTCACGCCGCCGACCGGAGTTGGTACGCCTCGCTGATCCTGAATCGCCTGATGTTCTGCTACTTCGTTCAGAACAAGGGGTTCCT
>JAPONU010000209.1 GCA_026713745.1 bacterium | reverse complement strand
GTGGAACGGCTCTGTCAGATCGACCATTGGTCTACCTCCCGGGTTCGTGAGCGCCCGGATGATCCCCGGCGCCCAGTAGCGATTTCAACTCGACGAGCGCGTCGACGTGGTCGGCCCATTCCGCCTCGCTGCGCGCAAGCGGCACGAACAGTACGTGCTGCAGACCGGCCTCGATGTAGCCCTCCAGCAGCCCGGCCAGTTGGCCGACCGAGCCGCTCGCGACGGGACGATCCCCGTAGCCGTCGCCCACTTCGCTCCAGCGCCCGGCGCCGCCCAGCGGCGACCCGACGCGGACCTCCATGTGCACCGAGGCGACGGTCCGGGATCCGACACCGGAGGGCGACTCGTGGGAGCGCAACCCGGCGAGGCGCTCGGAGAAGACCTGAAGCGGCGCCCACGTGCCCATCCAGCCCTCGCAGGCGGCGGCACGGCGCAGCGCACCCGGCGACGAGCCCCCGATCCAGATGGGCACCGGCCCGGCGGGGGCCGGCTTGACCCGCACGTCGCTGAAGGAGAAGTGCTCGCTGACGTAGGTCTCGGCACCACCCCAGGCGGCCCGCCAGCCGCCGATGTAGTCGTCGAGGCGTGCCCCCCGGCGCCGCATCGGCACGCCGCAGGCATCGAACTCCTCGGCCAGCCAGCCGGCACCCACCCCCAGGATGGTGCGCCCGCCCGACAGCCAGTCCAGCGTCGCCCACTGCTTGGCGAACTGCATGGGGTTGCGGTAGGCGGGCACCAGCACGCTGGTTCCCAGGCCCACCCGGCTGGTGTGCGCCGCGGCCGCCGACAGCAGGGGAACCGGCTCGGGGAAGAACGACGGCATGCCGTCCAGCGACGTCGGCACGGCGACGTGGTCGGCCACCCACACGTCGTCGAAACCCGCCTCCTCGGCCCGGCGGGCGATGCGCACGATGTGGTCCAGCCCGGCCGAGCGACCCAGCTGCGGCAGGTGCAGGCCGAAGCGCACTCAGGGCATCCTCTGCGCACCGTGCCGGGACGGCCGGCTGAGTGGCCGGACCACCGAGCGCATCAGAAGCGGTAGCGGGGATGCGGCGGGTGCACCGAGTACTCCACCACCCCGTAGCCCCGCTCGCCGGTCTCGGCAACCTCGAAGTCGAAGAACGGCTCGTAGCAGTCGAGGCGCGCCTCGGCGTCGTTCTCGTCGCGCATGAGACCGTTGCGGGTCTGCGCCCACTTGCGCCCGGTCAGCACCGTGAGCGTCTCGCCGTCGGGCAGCTCGAAGGTCATGGTGAAGGCCATGGCGGTGCGCTCGTCGTCCTCCATCCGGGGCACGCAGGTGGCGTCGAGGATGGCCCGGGCACCGGAGGCGTCGGCCACCCAGCCGCCCTTGTAGGGGCGACCCTCGGGGATCGGCTGGGTCGGGCTCATCCAGCCGAACGAGTTGAGGTGGCGGTCGGGCAGCTGCACCGACGGCCAGAAGTGCCCCCAGGAGGCCTCAGCGGTGCGGCGCCGGCGGGTTTCCCAGGGCGAGTCACCCACGAACCGGTGCGTCCAGGAGTGGTCACGGTGCGACCAGCAGGAGATCGGGCGCCGCTCGCCTGCCCGGCGGCCGCCGTAGGCCTCGAAGCTGCCTTCGCAGTCCAGGGCCTGCTCGTAGTGGCCGCCGTAGTTCTCGTAGGTGGCCAGCGGGTTGCCGCCGTGGCAGTCGTCGTAGTCGAAGGGGTCGAACCGCCCCCGGTAGGTGAGGTCGAAACCGAACTTCGGGCCGTCGAACTGCCAGCGATATCGGCCGAAGGCCTCCAGCACCTCGAACTGCACCCTGCCGTCCCCGAGAGTCTCGAAGACCGCCTCGTCGCCGAGGGGCTGCCGGGAGGCCCACTGCTGCGGCACACCGTCGATGACGTAGAAGGCGCTGGCCCGGATGTAGCCGTGGGAGAGGCTGGCGTGGATGTGGTTGAGGCCGAAGACGTCGGCTTCACGGTCGCAGACCGAGAACCAGAAGTTGTCGCTCCACAGCCGGCCGGAGTCGTCGGGCGGATGGTGGAGGTACTCGTCGCGTTCGGTCAGCTTCATCGATCGTCCTCGCCCTCCCGGCCGCCCGCTGGGGCCGACTGCTCAGTCTCGCAGGTGGGCCGGTTTCTGACACACCCCGCTCCCGAGCATGGGGAGGGTGAATGGCACGGTCCTCGCGGGTGACTGATAGTTCCACGGGACACCGATCCCGGCCTCTGCCGGGATGGAGAAGCGAAGAATCCGACCGGCCGGACCGCGGGCGATCTGCGGCGATCGGAGGCTCAGAGGTCGCGCCAGCGGACCTGCGGCAGGCCGGAGGACGACGGGTCTGCCTCGGCGAGAGCGCGAAGCGGTTCGATCATCTCGGGGCCCGCGGTGGCCGCTCGCTCCGTGAGGTCACGCCGGCGGTCGAGCCAGGCGGCCTGGTCCTCGGCGGGCGGTTCGGCTCCTCCGGCACCGGAGTGGATCCAGGCCCTCGCCGGGATGACGGAAATGCCCTCGGTCCCGGCGTCGGCATGGAGGGGGCAGGTGGCGGCCGGTGGCTCCAACACCTCGCTGAGCGGCGGCAGGTCTGGCTCCAGCCAGGCCACCAAGTCCCAGGCGCCGGCCTGCGCGGCGGCACCGATGTCCACCAGGCGCGGGTCGTCGGCTCGACCCGCCGCCAGAGCGGCGAGGCCCTGCATGCCCGACAGGATCGACCGCAGCCGTTCGAAGCGCAGGGCGTAGCGCAGCCGATCGGGCTGGACCTCGGCGCCGCCGGCTGCCCGGTACGCGTCCACCGGCGCGCCCTCGATGGCGCCCCAGCCGCCGAGGTGCATGGTGAACGCCACGTCGCACAGCGGGTCGCCGACCCAGGCACGCTCCCAGTCGATGATGCCGCCGATGACGCCGGGCGCGGTCCACAGCACATTGGCGGGGCGGAAGTCGCCGTGGCAGAGGACCGGGCGAGCGCCGCTCGACGGGCGGTTGCCTGCCAGCCAGCGCATCGCCACATCGATCCCCGGGTGCCGCCAGCTGCGCCGGTAGGCACCGGCCTGGCGGGCCAACTCGGCGTCGTAGGCAGCGGCGACGTCGGAGACATCCTCGAGAGCCTGCGGATCGGCCCGGCTGTGCAGCGTCCCGAGCGCCGTCGCCAGCGCCTCCCGGTACGGCGCCGGATCAGCCGGCCGGCGCTGCACCTCGCCCGGCACCAGCGTGTGCACCCCGAACGGCCGCCCGATGCGGTTCGGTGCATCGACAACCGCCAACACCTCGGGCGCGGGCACCACGCCGGCCACTGCCCGCAACCGCCGGGCCTCTGCGGCCGGATCGTAGGGTTCCACCGTGCCGCCAAACGGCGCCACCCGCACGATGGCGGCGTCTCTGCTCCCCCAGCGCACACGCAGGGTGAACCAGGAGTACCCGCCGTCGAGCCGGACCACCTCGGGCGCCCGGTCCGGCGCGCTACGGGGCGCCACACCGGCATCCACCAGCGCGGAACCGACGGCCTCGGGGCTGAGATCGGGTGGCGCCATACGAACCGGCGGGCGGGCCGAGACGGTCGCACCGCGGATCGGCTCGGCGCGATGCGGCGTCAGGACATCGCCGCGGCGGCACCCTCGAGAGCCGAGATCCGCTCACCGTGATCGGCGATGCCGTCGAGCTTCCGGCCGTGCTCCTCCTGGACGGTTTCGATCCGGATAAGGCTCTCTTCGACCCTGCCGAGCCGCGACTCCATCGCGTCGATCCGCCCACCCAGATCCGACCGCAGACCCGACTCCACCCCGTCGATGCGCCCGCCCAGGGCTCGGATGTCGTCGCGCAGGCCCTGCAGGTAGAAGATGAGCACGGCGATGAACGCAGCGCCGACGGTGCCGATGATGGACGAGATGACTGCCGTATTCATGTCCGAACCTCCTGCAAACCTACCGCGACCGCGTGATCCCCAGCAACCTCGCGTTTCCGGCATCACTTATATTAGTGAGAAATATATAAAACTGACTGTAATAGTAGAATATAGTGTTCTCCCAGCCGGCGGCGCGTCGCCGAGACGAGCGCGATGGATCGGGCCGGGCGGCACGCTCCTACAATGCCGGGCCGTGTCGGACGCGACCTACCCCCGCCTGTTCAGCCCGGTGAGGATCGGCGGGCTGGAGTTGCGCAACCGCATCGTGCTGTCGGCGATGACGACCGGTTTCGGGTTCACCGAGGGGGCGCCCGAGGCCGAGGCGCTGGCCTACTACCGCACCCGCAGCCAGGGCACGGCACTCGCCACCGTGGGGTTCTCCGCGGTGGCGCCCGAGGGGCGGGTCGAGAACGCCATCGCCTGGCTGTGGCCCCCGGGCGCAGCCGAAGCCCTGGCGCCGCTGGCCGAGGCCATCGCCTCGACCGGGGCGCATCCCTGCATCCAACTGGGCCACGGCGGGCGCCAGGTCTCACCCACCGTGATCGGCGAGGTGCCCGTGGCGCCGTCGGCCCTCCAGGCCGGCGCCCACGTTCGGGTCCCGCCGCGAGCGCTCTCGACCGGCGAAGTCGACGAGGTCGTGGCGGCGTTCGGCCGGACGGCCGAGCGGGCCGCCGGCAGCGGCTTCGCGGCCGTGGAGATCCACGGCGGTCACGGCTACCTCATCCAGCAGTTCCTGGCGGCGGAGTCCAACCGGCGCACGGACCGATTCGGCGGCGCCACCGTTGCCGAGCGCAGCCGCTTCGGCTGCGAGGTCATCGCGGCGGTGCGCGGGGCGGTGCCCGACCTCGCTGTGGTGGTGCGCATCAACGGCTCGGACCTCGTGGCCGGCGGGTTGCAACCGCAGGACGCCGTGGTGGCGGCGCAGCGGTTCGCCGAGGCCGGTGCCGACGCCTTCGTCGTCTCGGCGGGCGTCTACGGCTCGGTGCCGTGGACGATTCCCCTGCTGGACGACCCCGAGGGCGCCTTCCTGGATCTCGCCGCTGAGGTGCGCCGCAACGTGGCGGTGCCGGTCATCGGCGTCGGCCGGATCTCCACCCCCGACACCGCTGAGAAGGCGCTGCGCGACGGGCGCTGCGACGCGGTGGCGCTGGGCCGGGCGCTGCTGGCCGACGAGGACTGGATCGCCAAGGCCGCCAGCGGGCGCCACGACGAGATCCGCCCGTGCATCGCCACCGTCGAGGGGTGTGCCGGCCGGCTGCAGTACGGCGAGGCCATCTCCTGCTCGGTGAACCCCGGCGTGGGCCGCGAGACGCACCCCCCACTGGAGAGAGCCGAAGCGCCCGGCCGGGTGCTGGTAGTCGGCGGCGGCCCGGCCGGCATGGAGGCGGCACGCCGGGCGGCGCAGCTGGGCCACGACGTGCACCTGTTCGAGCGAGCCGACCGCCTCGGCGGCGCCCTGCAGCTGGCGGCCGCCACTCCCGGCCTGGGCCACATGGCGCGCCTGGCGGACTGGTACACGGGTGAACTCGAGCGGCTCGGTGTCGCGGTGTCACTCGGCGTCGACATCAGCGGCGCCAGGGACCTCGCAGGGACCGCCGCCGACTATCTGGTCCTGGCGACCGGGGCGCAGACTGCCCCCGAGGTGCTCGACGGCTACGAGCATCTGCCGGCCTGGACGCTGGAGGACCTGCTGGAGGGTCGGCCATCCACCCATGACACCTGGCACCTCATCGACCCGGTGGTGGTGCTCGGCGGCGGGAGCCGCGCCCTGGCGGCCGCCCTCTGGTGCCGCCGCGGCGGCTACCGGGTCTCGCTGCTGGGAGCCGAGCGGATCGGGCATGACACCTCGGGCCTGGCGCGTCGGGCCTATCTCAGCCGGCTGGCGGCGACCGCGGTCCGGGGACGGGCGGCCCGCATTACCGAGACCGGGGCGGAATGGCTCGATGAGGCCGGCACCCGATCGGTGCTGCCGGCGCGCAGCATCGTGGTGGCCGAGCCGCTGCGGCCGGCGGTGCCGACCGCTCTGGCGCCCCGGGGAGGCCACGACGGCCCCAACGTCGCCGGCATCCCAACGGTGCGCATCGGCGACGCCCGCTCACCGCGCACTATCGCCGACGCCATCGCCGAGGCCCGCCAGACGATCGAGTCACTCCCGGCTCGCACCGGCTGACTCGCTGCCCCCGACCGGACCCATGCAGGCAACCGGCGCAGACGGCCGCCGCTAGTGGAGGACCTCGGCGTCGAGGTCCTCGTAGCTGTTGCGGCCCAGCAGGGCGAGGGTGCGCTCGACGTCGCCTCGGAGGATC
>JAPONU010000208.1 GCA_026713745.1 bacterium | reverse complement strand
GGGGCCGGGCGGGGGCTAGTCGAGGACGGAGCTGGCTTCCACTAGGCGGTCGGCGCCGATGCCTTCGGGTGGTTGGGCGCCGAGGCTGACGGCGGCAAAACCGGTGATCGCCCCCAGTAGCTCGCGCAATTGGCGGGGTGGCGGGAAATACTCGTCCTCGGTCGTGACGCTGATTTCCTCGATGCCCTGGCGGGGCGCCAGATGATCGAGCACCTCGGTGACCAGTTCCTCCGGGGCCGAGGCGCCCGCAGTGAGGCCCACGGTGCCACTGAGGTCGGTGGGCAACTCGGAGGCCCGGTTGACCCGCAGCACCCGGGGACAGCCCATGTGGTTGGCGAGTCGCTCCAGCGCCAGGGTGTTGGAGGAGTTCGCCGAACCCACGATGACGAAGGCGTCACAGCGTTCGGCGATGGCGGACAGGGCGGCCTGGCGGTTCGTGGTGGCGAAGCACAGGTCGCTGCGCCCCGGCGTCCACATGTCGGGGAACCGGTCACGCGCGGCGTCCGCCACCTCCGCCCAGTCGAGGTGGCTGAGGGTGGTCTGGGCGAGCAGTGCCACCGGCTCGGCGAAGTCCGGCAAGTTGGCCACGTCTTCGATGGACTCGACGCGGTGGATCGCCTCGGGCGCCACCGCCATCGTCCCGACGGCCTCCTCGTGGCCCTCATGGCCGACGTAGACGATCCGGTAGCCCTTACCGGCTCGCACCCTCACCTCATGGTGCACTTTGGTCACCAGCGGGCAGACCGAGTCGACCACGTAGCCGCCCCGCTCGTAGGCGGCGCCTTGGACCTCGGGAGCCGATCCGTGCGCGCTCAGCATCAGTGGGGCACCGGTTGGAACATCGGAGATGTCGTCCACGAAAATCACCCCGAGGGCCTCGAACTGCCTCACGACCAGCTTGTTGTGGACTATCTCGTGATAGCAGTACACCGGCGGCTCGAAAGCGCTGACCATGACTGCCAGGGCCTTGATGGCCATCTCCACACCGGCGCAGAATCCGCGCGGCGAGGCCAGCAGCACTTTCTCCACGGGCATCGCACCAAGGCTACCCGGCGCGCGGGAACGGCTGGTCAAGGGGGGAGAGGGCGCGGCGGTAGGATTTTGTGATGGCCCGTCCGCGCGTCGTCGCACTCGAGCCGTCGGGCCCGGCCGCTCTGGCAGGATTGGCCGTCGGCGACGAGTTGATCTCACTGAACGGCGTCGCCCCCCGGGACGTACTGGAGTATCGCACCCTCGTTGATGAACCTCTCGTAGAGGTTGAAGTTGATCGTGGCGGTCTGCACTTCAGTGTGGAGATCGACAAGGTGGCTGGAGCACCGCTGGGACTGGAGGTTCACTCGGCGCTGTTCGACCAGGTTCGCACCTGCGACAACCACTGTGAGTTCTGCTTCATCTATCAACTCCCGGCCGGGATGCGCTCCAGCCTCTACCTGAAGGACGACGACTACCGGCTGTCGTTCCTGTACGGCAACTTCACGACCCTCACCCGTTTCACCGAAGCCGACTTCGAGCGAGTCATCTCCGAGGGGCTGTCGCCGCTGTTCGTCAGCATCCACGCCACCGACGGGGACCTGCGCGCCGAGATGCTGCGCAACCGCCGGGGTGCCACCAGCCTGCGCTGGCTGCGCCTGCTGCTCGCCGCCGGCGTGGCGGTCTACGGGCAGGTCGTGGTGTGTCCGGAGGTGAACGACGGGTTATGGCTCGAGGACACCTTCTGCGGTGTGCTGGAGTCCTATTCGGAGTTGCGCGGGCTGTGCGTCGTGCCGCTCGGGGTGAGCCGGCACGCTCCCGCCGGCAGGCTTCGTCCCCACACCGCGGCCGAGGCCGAGGCGGTGCTCGACGCGACCGATGCCTGGCAGCGGACGTTCCGGTCCGCGCTCGGGCGGCGCATGGTGTTCGCGGCCGACGAGTACTACCTACTGGCAGGGCGCGAAATGCCTCCGGCGGAGCACTACGAGGGATTCGACATGCACGAGGACGGTGTCGGCATCGCCCGCAACTTCCTCGAGGAGTTCACTGGGCGCTCCACCGAACCCACCGGGGTGCAGCCCGGGTTCTTCGCCTGGGTGGAGGGCGCTCCGGCCGCCGGCTACCGGGCGCCGCGCACCGGCTGCGGGGCTCCCGCCGCGGCCACGGGCCCCGATAGGGGGCGAGCCGCCGGCACAGCCGTCAGCTTGCGCCGCCGCGGCGCCACGGCGGTGCTGACCGGCGAGATGGGGGCGGCGGTGCTGGGGCCGATGCTGGAGGCGGCCGGCTACGACGACGTCCGGGTGCTCACCGTGGAGAACCGTTTCTTCGGGGGCAACATCGGCGTCAGCGGGCTGATGGTGGGCGCCGACCTGGCCCGGGTACTGGCGGCGGAGCCCCCCGACGGGCGCTACCTGCTGCCTGATGTCTGCCTGTCGAACGGCCGCTTCCTGGACGGGCTGACGACGGCCGACCTGCCTCGTGCGGTGGAGGTCGTCGAGACCGACGGCATCGCTCTGCGGAGGGCGCTGGATGCCCGCTGAGCCCACCGGCAGCGAGCCCACCGGCGCCCGCGACGCCCGCCCGGGCCTGCCGACGGTCGCGGTCGTCGGTCGCCCCAACGTCGGAAAGTCCACACTGGTGAACCGCATCATCGGCCGGCGCGACGCCATCGTGGAGGAACGCCCCGGGGTGACCCGCGACCGCAAGGAATGGACCGCCTCCTGGCTGGGACGGCCGTTCGTGGTGGTGGACACCGGCGGCTGGCAACCCGACGGCTCCGGTGGCGAGTCGGCGACCCTGGACCGCAAGGTTTCCGACCAGAGCCGCCGGGCCATGCTCGAGGCGGACATCTCGGTCCTGGTGACCGACGTGACCACAGGCGTGACCGACCCCGACCTCGCCTCAGCGGAACTGCTGTGGCAGCGCCGCGGCCCTGTGCTGGTTGCGGTCAACAAGGTGGACGACGAGGCTCGCGAACCCCTCATCTGGGAATTCGTGACGCTCGGCCTGGGAGACCCGCACCCGATCAGCGCGCTGCACGGGCGCGGTTGCGCCGACCTTCTCGACGCCGTCGTGGCCGGCTTGCCCGACGCGGGCGCCGCCGGGGTCGTGCACGACACCGCCGTCGCCGAGAGCGACACACCGCCCGACGACGACCCCAATACCGTGTCGGTGGCGATCGTGGGCCGGCCCAACGTCGGCAAGTCCACGTTGTTCAACCGCCTCGCCGGCGAGGAGCGCTCGGTCACCCACGACATGCCCGGCACCACGCGCGACTCCGTGGACACGCTGGTGCAGACACCGCTGGGGCAGTTGCGTCTCGTCGACACCGCCGGCCTGCGCCGCCGCAACCGCATCGACACCGACACCGAGTACTACGCCATGCTCCGCGCCCTGCGATCGGTCGACAGGTCGGACGTGGTGCTGCTGATTGTCGACGCCACCCAGGGCGTCACGCACCAGGACCAGCGCCTCGCGGAGCGGATCGACGGTGCCGGTTGCCCGATCCTGGTGCTGGTGAACAAGTGGGACCTGCTGGACACCACCCAGCGCCTCGCCGTCCGCGAGCAGGTGGCCGATCGGCTGGGCTTCCTCAGCGGCTCGCCGACGCTGAACATCTCCGCCCACACCGGGCGGGGCGTGAACCGCATCCTGGAGAATCTCGGCGGCACCGTCGCGCAGTACCGGCGGCGCATCCCCACCCGGTCGGTGAACCGGGCGATCCGCGAGGCGCAGGCCGCGCACCCCGCTCCCGGCGGCGCCCGCGTGCTGTATGCCACCCAGGGGGCGACCGATCCGCCCACGTTCACGCTCTTCGTGAACCGCCGCCTGCCACCCACGTATCTGCGTTACCTGCAACGGCGACTCGCCGAGGCGTTCGAGTTGGGCGCCACCCCGGTGAAGTTCCACGTGCGATTCCGCTGAGCCGACCCCGGCGGCGGGCAACGGCCCCGAGACAGGGGCCGAGTAGATTCGGAGTTCGTGCAGGAGATCATCCTCGGCATCACCGCGGCCCTCTGCTTCGTGGCCAGCTTCAGTTGGGGGCGCATCGCCCGCTACCGGTGGCGCTTCTACCAGCAGGTCCGCGGGGCCATGGCGAGCCGCCGGGAGGACGACGGATCCACCGAGTCCGACGGAGACGGTGACGGCGAGGAGGCCCACGCCGCGGAGGCGCTGGCCCGCTCCGGTTTCCTGCGCGACCTCCACGCTGCCTCGCTGTACCTGCTGCTGGCGATCATCGCGCTGTTCCTGGTCACCACCGACACCGAGTTCTGGACGGTCCTGATGCTGGTGGTGGGGGTGCCGGCGGCGTTGACGATGATGTGGGGGCGGAAGTCGGGCAGCGAGTTCCGGATGGCCCGGGAGCGGTTCGACATCGAGCGGCGGGCCCAGGAGGCGCTGGCACAGGAAGAACTGGCGCCGCGAGCGTGGGCGGGCCGGCTGGCGCCGGAGGACCAGGCCAGCTTCGAGGGCTTCGCCGTCGGGCAGGTCTACCTGGCGGGTTCGGGGCTCATGGCCGGGGACTTCTTCGACGTGTTCGAGGTGGCGCCGGGCCGTCTGGCCGCGGTTATCGGCGACGTGGCCGGCAAGGGCATCGAGTCCTCCATCACGGCCTTCCAGGCGAAGTACCTCATGCGGGTGTTCCTGCGCCAGTTCCGCGACCCGGCGCAGGCCATCGAGGAACTCAACCGGCAGATGTTCAACGTGGAGCGCACCGAGGAGTTCATCTCACTGGTGGTGCTGGTGTTCGACACCGGCGCCGGGACGGTGCGCTACGCCTCCGCCGGACACCCCACGGCGTGGCTGTGGCACCAGCGCGAGGTGTTGCCGCTCAACGCCACGGGACCGTTGCTGATGCTGGAGCGGGACAGTGGCTACTTCAGCCGTGAGATACCCCTCATGCGGGGCGACCTGGCGGTGCTCTACACCGACGGCCTCATCGAGGCGCGCCGCGGCGCCGACCAGTTCGGTGAGGAGGGGGTGGCCATGCTGCTGCGCCGGGAGCCGCTGCTGGATCCCAGCGAACTGTGCCGACACCTACTGGAGGCTGCCAGGGACTTCAGCGACACCCCCCTCGGTGACGACGTGGCCATCCTGGCCGTCCGCCGCACCTAGCGCCGCCCGAGCACCGCCCGTGCCCTGGTGCGGCCCCTGCCAGCGCTACTTCGCCCCCTCCGCGCTGGACGCCGGCGGCACCTGCCCGGCCTGTGGCGGGGCCACCGAGCAGGCCGACCTGGCCCCCGGAGACGGCGAGCACGCGGGCACACACGAGGAGGACACGCGCGCCCCCTGGCACTTCTGGCTGGTCGTCGTGGCCACGGTCGTGTACGTGGGTTGGCGGATCGTGCAACTCGTCGGCGGTGCCCTCTGAGGGCGAGACCGCGCCGGTAGCCTCCCATCCGGATGCTCGTTCTGGATTCGCCGCCGACCGACTCTCCGCCGTCCGCCGTCGCGGTCGGCGTATTCGACGGCGTCCACGTCGGTCACCAGCAGATCCTCGGCAGGGTCGTGGACCGGGCCGCCGCCGAGGGGCTCTGTGCCGCGGTGGTCACGTTCGACACGCACCCGGCGTTCACGCTTCGCCCCCAGAACGCCCCGCTGCTGCTCACCGATCTGGCCCAGAAGCTCGACCTCTTCGAGTCGCTCGGCCTGCAGCGAGCCGTCGTGCTGCCGTTCGGCGACGGGCTGGCCGCCACCTCGCCGGAGGACTTCATCGACGAGGTTCTCGTAGCCGGGTTGAACACGAAGCTGGTCGTGGCCGGTGCGGACTTCCACTTCGGTGCCGACCGCGAGGGCTCGGCCGGGACGCTGCGCGTCGCCGGCGCCCGCTGCGGTTTCGGAGTCGAGACGGTGGACCTGTACCACTTCCCCCTCGCTCCCGAGCCGGTGTCCTCGACGTCCATCCGCCGGGCGCTGGCCGGCAGCAGGGTGGCCGACGTGGCCCAGATGCTGGGCCGCCCCTACGCCATTCGCGGCGTGGTGATCGAGGGCGACCGCCGCGGCATCACCGTCGGGTTCCCGACGGCGAACATTCCCGTGGCCACCGACAGGGCGTGGCCCGCCGACGGTGTCTACGCGGGGTTCTTCACCGACAGCGACGACCGGCGCTACGGCTGTGCCATCAACATCGGGCGCCGCCCCACGTTCTTCGAGCACGCTGAGCACTCGATCCTCGAAGCGCACCTTCTGGACTTCGACGGGGACCTCTACGGCCACGAAGTGCAGGTGGAGTTCTTGCGCTTCCTGCGCAGCGAGCGGCGCTTCAGCGGCATCGACGCGCTGGCGGCGCAACTTAAGAAGGACGTGGAGAATGCCCGGCGGATCATCGCCCAGAGCATCTGAACCGCTCGACGCCGAGACGCCGCCGAGCGCTTCGGGCCGGGGACCCGAGACCTACCTGGTTCTGCTGCGCCACGGGCGCACCGATCTGAACCGCCGGCGCCTGCTGCAGGGTGCCAGCGACCTGCCGTTGGACGACCTGGGACGCCGGCAGGCCGTCGAGGCGGGAGACTACGTGCGCCGGCACTGGCGGATCGACAAGGTGGTCTGCAGCCCGCGCCGGCGTGCCCGCGAGTCCCTTGTGCACGCCGGGTTCGGCGAGGACGTGATCATCGAGGACCGTCTGGCCGAGATGGACTACGGCACCCTGGAGGGCACGCCCGTACCGCTGGCGTCGGGGGAGTTGATCGACGCCTGGAGCACCGATCCCGGCTATGCCCCCACCGGCGGCGAATCCCTCTCGGATCTCTATGACCGCTCCGTGTCGGCCTGCGAGCACCTCATGGCCACATCGGCGAACCAGACGGTGCTGGTCTGCTCGCACGCCAACCCCATCAAGGCCATCGTGTCCTGGGCGCTGGGAGGGGAGGCCTCGGGGATCCTGCGCATGTATCTGCGCCAAGCCTCGGTGTCGGTCGTGGCACGGGTCCCTCCGGTGGTGGTCCTGTTGGGCTTCAACGAGCGCACCGAGGCTCTCTGAGCCCGCCGCCGAGGCTCCCCGGCCGGCGGGCACGGCCGGCCGGCGCGTTATCCTGAGCCGTCGCACCGAACCCGAACGAGGGAGCGACCATGCGCATCACCGGCATGAACCACGCCGTTCTCTACGTGCGCGACGCTCGGCGCCACGCCAAGTTCTACGCGGACGTGCTGGGCTTCGAGCAGGTCATCGACGGGCCCGGCGGGGCGTTCGCCTTCATGCGGGCGCCCGAATCGGAGAACCATCACGACATCGCCTTCTTCAGCGTCGGCGACAGGGCCGGTGCATCCCAAGCGGGTCAGCACACCGTGGGCCTGTACCACATCGCCTGGGAGGTCCCCACCCTCGAGGCGCTCGACGAGGCCCGCCGTCGCCTGCAGGCCACCGGGGCGCTGGTCGGCGCGAGCGATCACGGCTGCAACAAGAGCCTCTACGCCCGCGATCCCGACGGCCTGGAGTTCGAGGTGATGTGGTTGGTGCCGCCCGAGCACTGGGGCGACGCGGAGAATCAGGCCATCGTCGAGCCGCTGAACCTGCCCGCCGAGCGGGAGCGCTTCGCCAAGGTCGGCTTGCACTGAAGCCCCGCCACGATGCCGTCGCTGATGATCTGCTCGCAACCCGTCATTCCGGCGACGGCCGGAATCCATGGCCGAGCAGCGCGACGTGTCTCGCAGGTGGATTGCGGCGTGTTCGCGTAGCGTCGCAGTCCGAAGGGAGCAACAAGATGGACCTCAGCCGCCAGACCGTCTTCTTCCTCGACGACGATGCGTTCGTCGAGACCGCCCGGCCGGGGTTCCGGCGCCGGGTCGTGACCGGCGACGACCTGCAGTTGTGCTTCTGGCGCATCGCCGGGGGTACGCCCGGGTCCTACCTGCACCACCACCCCGACCACGAGCAGCTCGGCATCATCGTGCGCGGCGCGCTCGACTTCCGCATCGGCGACGAGTCGGCCCCACCGGGCGACGGTGAGCGCACCGTGTTGGGCCCGGGCGACTCGTACCTGGCCTACAAGGGCGTCTGGCACGGTGACAGCGTCTTCGTGGGCGACGACGAGTACAACGAGTGCTGGATCCTGGACGTGTTCGCGCCGCCGCGTGAGGATCTCATGGCCGCCGCCGCCGCAGCCACCGGGGCCGTGCGGGAGGACTCCGGGACGGATGGCTGATTGGCGCCTCGCCGTCGACATCGGCGGCACCTTCACCGACACCGTCCTTCTGGATGCCGAGAGCGGCCGCGTGGCGGTGCACAAGGAACTGACGACGCCCGCCAACCCGCTCGAGGCGGTGCGCAGGGCCATCGGCAGCGTGCTGAGCCGTGCCGGGGTGACCGCCGCCGAGGTGACCGCCCCGATCGTGCACGCCACGACGCTGGTCACCAATGCCCTCGTGCAGCGCCGCGCCGGGCGTGCGGCGCTCGTCGTGACCCAGGGTTTCGCCGACACGCTGTTGATCCGCGACGAGCACCGCTACGACATGTACGACCTGCAGATCGAGTTCCCCGACCCGCCGATCCCGCGGGAGCGGATCCTCGAACTCGACGAGCGGGTGAACGCCCGCGGCGAGGTGCTGAGCACCCCGGCGGTCGCCGGACTCGACCGCATCGCCGCCGAACTGGCAGCCGCGGGGGTGGAAGCCGTGGGCGTCTGCTTCGTGAACTCCTACATGAACGGTGTCAACGAGCGGGCGGCGGGGGAGTACCTGGCCGCGGCCCTGGGCGTCCCCGTCTGCCTCTCGGCTGAGGTGGCGCCGCAGATCCGGGAGTACCCCCGCATGATGACGACGGCCTGCAATGCCGCCGCCATGCCCGTGCTGGGCACCTACCTGGACGACCTGGAGCGCTGGCTCGCGGCCGAGGGCTTCGGGGGCGCGGTCCTGATGATGCTCTCCAACGGGGGAGTCGTCTCGGCCACCGAGGCCGCGCGCGTGCCGATCCGGCTCGTGGAGTCGGGCCCGGCGGCGGGGGCTCTGGCCGGAACCTGGTACTCGCAGCGCCTCGGCGAGGGTCGCCTGCTGTGCTTCGACATGGGCGGCACCACCGCCAAGGCCTGCCTCATCGAGGATTTCGAACCGTCGCTCACGTCCTCCTTCGAGATCGCCAGGGTCTATCGCTTCAAGAAGGGGTCCGGCTATCCGGTGCTGGTGCCGTCGGTGGACCTCGTGGAGATCGGCGCCGGCGGCGGGAGCCTGGCGCGTGTCGACAACCTCGGTCTGCTGCGCGTCGGCCCCGTCTCGGCGGGGGCCGACCCCGGGCCGGCCTCCTACGGGCGCGGCGGCACCGAGCCCGCAGTGACCGATGCCGACCTGCTCGTGGGATACCTCAGCGCCGAGGCGTTCCTGGGCGGCGAGATGCCGCTGGATGTCGGTGCCGCCCGGACAGCGGCCGAACCGCTGGCCGAGCGCCTCGACCTGAACCTGGAGAGCCTCGCCTCGGGCATCGTGGAGGTCGTCGACCAGAACATGGCCGCCTCGGCG